>NZ_MCBT01000017.1:0-2289 GCF_001735525.1 Shewanella colwelliana | reverse complement strand
GTTCTTGACCTGCGGTAGACGATTTTTAGCAAAAAAGAAGTGATATTTAAGTCTAGCCGAAGGAATAGATAGAGCCAAACGCGATGGAAGAAACGCCTAATTTATGATAGCTTGAAGGCACTTGCTAAGGCTCGTAAAGCGAAGCTTTTAAGAGACCTGCAATTGACTTCAAGTAAAGCAGCGATGCTTCCCTCACGCCGCAGGGGGCATTAATTAAGCCCCAAGGGCATGGAATATAAACTCACGGATTGAGTAGCGATAACCTCCTCTCTCCGAAAGTAAAGAACAAGCCGTTTCACGAGACCTTCGGCTCGTGAACCACGATCGTTAAGTTCCTAATTGAGTGAATGTTATCGAATGAGCAATGTAAAAAAAGAAAATATCCCCGATTGGAAAGCTCTTGAAAAACTAGTAGCTCAAATCCAAAAACAGTTATCACCAGATGCTACCGTTCAGCATAATGTCATGCTTGATGGAGTTGAAAGCGAAACCAAAAGGCAAATTGATGTTCTGGTCGAACAAAATATTGGTCAGTATACAATGCAAATTGTCATTGACTGCAAAGACTATTCAAAGCCGATTGATGTTAAGGGCGTCGAAGAATTTCATGGGCTAGTTCAAGATGTGAAAGCTCATAAGGGAGCTTTAGTTTGTCCTTCTGGCTTCTCTAAAGCCGCATTAAAAAGAGCAAAGAAATTACAAATTGATTTATACCGACCAGTATCAACAGACAAACATAAGTGGCAGGTTAATGTCACAGCTCCAGTGCTATGTGATTTTAGAAATTCATTTATGGGCTTTGGAATAAGCTGTTCTGATCCAAAACCATTAATGATTCCTCAAGAATTCTACAATTTATCTGTTGCTGATGAGAATGGTGTTGAACTAGGTAGTGCTCTTGAAATGGCACAATCGAAATGGGATCAAGGCTTATTTCCGAGTGAACCTGGAGAGCACGAAGAATTATCCATTTTCGGTGAAGATAAGGTATACATCGATAATGGTTATGGAGACAAAGTAATGGTTAGATTAACAGTCAGATTACTTGTTAAACAAAACTTATATGTTGGTCATTTACCAGTCGAAGATATGAATGGTCTCCAAGATGAACATTCTGGATCAGTAGTTACTAATGCATTTACTTTGGGTGGTTTAAATCCAGAGGAAGTACAAAAATCATGGAAGAAAATAGATGATATAAGTGAACTTGAATTTCAGCCAATATTCAATGTTGTTGGCTTTAACTGCTACGGAATCGGAACTTAACAAGGCAATTAAACGGAACTAAAACAGTGGGTTACGTTCCGCTTCGCTTCACAGTATAACCCACAATTTTAGTCCGCTTATTGCGGCGTTATATGCCCTAAAGGATATTGAGGTGCACCATTAAATCGAAGAACATTATTGCACTTCCTTGTGCGATTCTAGCAATGTATCCTGGCTTTTTAGTTTCAACACTTGCTAGTGAATACTATGACAAAGCTGTGGTTTCCACTTTAATAGCTTTCGTTGCAGCATTCTTTTTTCATCGTTATTTAGCTATTTATAAAAAATCGGATGGCTACCTAAAGTGCTTTTTTATCTCTACTTTTTTATTAAGTGGTAACTTTAGTATTCCTGTTTGGTCATCAGCAGCAAAAAACGATGCTGGTAATTTAGTATTCTTGTTACTATTTCCATTGATGTTTATAGTCAACTATTTATTAACTAAGAGTGAACCTGCAAAACATGCAGTAGCTTTGTATAATCGGGCATATAACAAATAACAAATAAGGATAGGCCGCGCGTAGCCGCGTCCTTATCCCGAGTGTTGAACAAGCCCGGGTTTGTAGGAAGTGATACCTTTATATAGTAAATAGCGGCGTGAGAGCTCACGCCGGTTTAGGTCGGGGAGCTTAATTTACACTTTTGGCTAGCCATAGCTATCCCTTAGCACTGACAGCCAATAAGTAAGCCTATAGTTTCAAAAGCTTAATCACCTCCTGCGTTTCACTTCTAGCGATCTAAAATTTCAAAATCCTGTTATCTTACCGCTTAAACAGTGGCGTTAGATTGCTAAGTGCTCTGGCTATGAAAGCTTGTCAGTCGCCCCTGCTTTTTTCCATGTACGCCCATAAATGTCATCGGCTGCTGGCAGCAAGGACAAGGCCGTATTGCCGCAATGCGTTTTGCCTCTTCGACTACGGGAAATACCATCCCTGAGACCGCTAACATCAACTGTATTTGTTGCCTCAGCTTGCGAAAGTTCCCGCTAAGTAATCCATAATCTCGTACTCGGCGTAACCCTTT
>NZ_MCBT01000016.1:0-91283 GCF_001735525.1 Shewanella colwelliana | reverse complement strand
TGTAGTGGTCAACTAATATTGGCCACGATCTTAGAGTTTAACCAGAACAATCGTTCCGATTCATTGGGCGTCAGTCCGCCGTTATATTGATGTGGACGAAGCTGGCAGTAATATCCAATTATGTATCGTGTAATTTCGTTCTGAGCTTCTGTAAAATTACGATACCCTGTTGTTGGTATCCATTCTGTCTTAAGGCTCCTAAAAAAGCGTTCCATTGGACTATTATCCCAACAATTCCCACGTCGAGATAAACTTTGTTTGAGCTGGTATCGCCATAAAAGTTGTCGATATTTTCTGCTTGTATAGTGAGTCCCTTGATCGCTATGGAACATAACATCTTTAGGTTTACCACGACCTTCATAGGCCATCGTAAGCGCTTTGCCAGTTAAACGGCTATCAGGTGATAATGACATAGCCCAGCCAATCACTTTACGGGCGAATAGATCAATCACAACAGCTAAGTACATCCAGCGGTTACCAGCCCACACGTAGGTGACATCACCAACCCAGACTTCATTCGGAGCTGTAACTGCGAATTGTCGACCTAGGTGATTAGGGGTTTCAATATGTTCTAGCGTGCCTTTTCGGTATTTGTGCTTAGGAACCTGACAGCTAACTATACCAAGCTCTTTCATCAACTTAGTGGCACGATAGCGGCTTAGCAAGACACCTTGCTGGCTAACCATATCTGCAATGGTTCTAGCACCAGCCGACCCATTACTTGCAGTGTGTACTTCGCTAACTAGGCTCCGAAGTTTAACTTTATCGGCATTAATGGTTGTTGGCCGCTTTTTCCAATATTTGTAACTACTACGATGAATACTGAACACTTCGCATAATGTTTTTATGCTGTAGCTCTGCCTGAGTTTCTCAATTATTAAGAATTGTTCAGTGAGTCCGACATCAACAGAGCTGTGGCCTTTTTTAATATTTCGTTGTGCTCTTGGAGGCGAGCGAGTTGCTTTTTTAACTCTCGAATTTCAATTTGTTCTGGTGATATAGGTGATGCTTTAGGTTGCTTACCTTGTCGCTCTTCTCTTAATTGTCGAACCCATTTATCCATGGTTGATTTGCCTACACTCATGGCTTGAGCAGCTTCAACAATTGAGTAATTTTGATCTAGCACTAATTGAGCTGATTCAAGTTTGAACTCTGCGCTAAAAAGTCTTCTTGTACGTTTTTTCATAGTGTCACCTGTTAACTTATGAGGTGATGATATCACCTCTAACTAGGTGGCCAAATTCACCGTACCACTACAATCACAGGTAAAGGAATTGAAGAGGATGTAAGAGTGGAGATCTGTAACCAAGGAGATAATAAATATGCTCCCATGTGCGGCTACGAAGAATAGATTTGGCCAATTTTAGTTGACCACTACAGCATTCATCTGATCGCTAAATAATGACTTCAACGCCCTGACAGCGTAAAATCCTCTGCTTCGTTAGCGAGTGTTAACTTCGTCTCGCTCACTCAGTATCAGCAAAAGATGTTAAATGCCCATGTATTCTGCTCAGCACTGTTTTACTCTGTTTAAATCGCCAGTCGATAGTTATCAACTACCCGAACGTTTCACTTTTCCGTTTTATTATGAGCCGCATCCCTTATGTGTGTTGGCGGCTGCGGAGTTACAAACATATTTGAGCACGCAGACTGACTGGCAGCATAACTTTGGCTTAGGTAACGATAAAGCCAATGCCATTGGTAAGATGTTTGGTGTGTTGTTGGTGCGTAACAACCGCGGAGAATTAGGGTATTTAGCCGCATTTTCTGGCAAGCTGGCCGAACAAAATCTCATTAATGGTTTTGTGCCGCCAGTATTTGATATGTTGACGGAAGATGGCTTCTTTCATGCTGAGCAACAAGCGATAAATCAGTTGACCTATGAGCTAACTCACCTTGAGGATTCGACCGAACTATCGATGTTGAGAGAGCAATTAGCTGCACTAGTACAAGCGGCGGATGATGAGCTTGAAGCGATGCGCGCAGCAATTATAGAAGGGCGTAAAGCACGTAAGCTAAAGCGAACCCAGGCTGAAGCTGAATTGAATCCACAGGAATTGGCGGTGCTTAACCTGCAGCTAGGTCAAGAGAGTGTGGCGCAAAAGAATCAGCTAAAGGCGATTAAAGCGCATTGGGATAGCCGTATTGCAGGGGGGAATGACTCGTTACACAGGTTAGAAAATAAGATTGAGTCACTCAAATCGCGCCGCGCTAAGCAGTCTAACGCTTTGCAGCAAAAGCTATTCGCTCAATACCGCTTTTTAAATCAAGCGGGAGAGCTGCGCGATCTTAATCAGATATTTAAGGATGCACCCACTCATCAACCGCCAGCGGGGGCGGGGGAGTGCGCCGCCCCTAAGTTACTGCAATATGCGTTTAGCCATGGATTCACCCCCTTAGCCATAGCGGAGTTTTGGTGGGGAGCCTCACCTAAATCTGAGGTGAAACAACATAAAAATTTCTATGGTGCATGCCAAGGTAAGTGCCAACCCATTTTGAGCCATATGCTTGATGGAATTGAGATGGACGATAATCCACTGTTAGCTAATCCTGCAGAGGGAAAGTCGATTGAGATTATCTACCAAGATGAAGCGATTGTTGTGGTCAATAAGCCAGCCGAGTTTCTCTCTGTGCCAGGTAAAAATATTAGCGATTCAGTGTATGCCCGGATGAAGGCGCTGTTTCCAATGGCCACTGGGCCGCTTATTGTGCACCGCTTGGATATGTCTACCTCAGGCTTAATGGTGATTGCGCTGACGAGTGAAGCCAATAAATCTTTGGCGCAGCAGTTTATTGCACGGACGGTAGAGAAGCGCTATGTGGCGCAAGTGGCTGGTGTGGTCGAAGGTGAACAAGGTGAAATAAGCCTGCCGCTTAGGGTCGATTTAGATGATAGACCGCGGCAATTGGTCTGTTATGAGCATGGGAAGCATGCCCATACACAGTGGCAGGTTAAGTCGCGCACTTTGGCCAACACCCTGCTTTATCTTTACCCACATACTGGCCGTACTCATCAATTGCGGGTGCATTGTGCCCATCATGATGGCCTGCACCTGCCGATTATTGGCGACGATCTGTACGGCAGCAAAGCTAACCGTTTACATCTGCACGCACAAAGATTGGTGTTAAATCATCCGTTGACCAACGAGCGTATGATCTTTGAAGTGGATGTGGATTTTAGCCTTGCGCCTTAATCTTACTTGGCCGCTAACATGGCTTGTCCCAAATAGAGTTGCAAAAGTCCGTTGAGGCTATTGAGGTCGATATTGGTAATTTGAGCAATTTTTTCAAGGCGATACCTTAAGGTATTACGGTGCACAAACAGGTGTTTTGCGCAGGCCTGTTGATCGCCAAAATGGTTGAGATAGGCGGTGAGGGTTTTGCGTAGTTGTTGATTACTATCTTGTTCAATTAAGCGCTCAAAGGGTTGCAGCAACTGCTGCCCGCGCCAGTCATCTTTTAGGCCCGATAACATCACCAGTAGGGCATAGTCTTCAAACAGATATTTACTCTGCTCTGGATGCATTTGCATCCCAAATCGTAGGGTTTCTTTGGCGGTTTGGTAAGAGCGATGAATGTCGGTTGGCTGGGGGAAATAGTGGCCGAGGGCGATGTTGAGCTTGGCACTCATTTCACTAGGCAGGCGTTTAAGCAATTGATCGATACGCTGACTTTCAAGGTTGGCACTCCACTGCTTGCCATCAAGAAATGCGGGTTTGAGGATCACCAGTTCTGTCATTGAACTCATGGCTATTAAGTTCCCACGGGAAGGGGTTTCCAATAGGTTGAGTACCTGTTTTAACAGTGAGTTTGCCGTGGTTTGGGCATTGTCATCTTGCACCTGAATAACGGCGACCACGCGAGGTGTGTTTAAGTCAATGTTAAGCCGAGTCGCCCAAGACTGCAGGTGCGTCATGTCGCGGTGTTCCCCCTTAATCAGCTGGAGAATAAACTCCTCTTGTTGGCGGTTTTGCCACTGTACAAGTTCAAGGGAGTTCGCTTGCTCGACAATCATTTCGGCGCTCATTTTGAGTAGCTCACCATAGGCGATAAGGTGCTCGGGTTCGCCAGTGATGCCGATGACACCGATGATTTCGCCTTGATAATGGAGCGGTAGATTAATGCCGGGTTTAACTCCTTGTAAATTGTCAGCGCCAGCGGCATTAATCTCCACGGTACGGTTTTGGCTAATGGCTAATAACGCGCCCTCATGGACTGAGCCAATACGATGTGGATCGCCTGAGCCTAAAATCGTGCCTTGATTATTCATCACATTGATATTATGACCAATAATGGCCATGGTGCGATTGACTATTTGTTGTGCTAACGACGCATCGAGAAAATACACTGGCAGGCTACATGAGTGTTAAAAAGATGGCATTTAGCTTACGTGAAAAGCATTTTCACCACCAGTTTAGCTTTGGGGTTTTGTGGCGTGCTTCGCCTGTTTTTGGCTATACATCTGTTGATCGGCGATATCTAGTAGCGTTTGATTAGCGCCAATATCATCGGGTTTGATAACGGCATGACCCATGGAGTATTCGATGGCGGGAGTGATATCGAGTTGAGCCAATGCGCGTTGTAATCGCTTGTCATACAGACTAATACTGGCTGGGGTTTCGGCATGGATCAGCACTACAAATTCGTCACCGCCCCAGCGCGCCACTAAGTCACAGGTGCGACTGTTGCTTTTTAATGTTTTGGCGAATGTTTTAAGGTGCTCATCGCCGACTTGATGACCGTAGCGGTCATTGATCATTTTAAAGTGGTCTAGATCGAAATAGAGCAGCACTAATTGTCGATTAAGGCGTCTGGCTAACTCTCGCGTGCTGTTCATCAAATCGCTAAAACCACGGCGATTGTAGATGAGTGTTAGTGGGTCGGTGTAGCTAAGGGTTAGCAGTTGGTTTTCACGGTAGAGGTGTTTGAGATCGCTGTCTATCACCTCTTTAATCACTGCCAGCGCTTTGACATAGGAGTCGGGATAATTGGTGGGGTGGGTGTCGAGCACACACAGGGTACCAAAGACAGAGCCGTCGGGCCAACAGATGGGCATTCCGAGATAAGAGGCATAGTTATCTTCGGTGTATTCGGGGTTGTCTAACCATTGTTCGTCGGCACCAGCATCTCGCACATAGAGCTCTTTTGAGTCTTTGACCACGTGATGGCAATAGATATTAGTATCCACATCACTATGGCCGCCCGGTGAGTAGCGAGTATCTGGCAGCTCAGAGGCGACGATCACTTCGATACCTTTACGATTGGCTTGGTTGATGAAGGTAGCCGGGGCATCAAACATTGCAGCCACGGTATTGACGAGGCGCTGCCAACGTAACCAGTCAATCTGTTCGATCTCCATATCGAGCAATGAGTTGTAGGGGTAGGGACCAAAGTGAGTGGGTTGCTGACGTTTCATAGGTTGTCCAGAATCGGATGATATTGATAAGTTTAGTCAATATTTGGCAATTTGAGCTGTGGATTAGGTTGTGGCTGAGCCAAGGGGGAAAGATAGGCTTATGAGTGGTGTTTGAATGAGATCGGGTAATAAAAAGCCCGCTAAGAGAGCGGGCTTTTCTTGAGGTACTCGTGCTAGATTACAGCTTGTAGCTCATGCTCAACATCACCATATGTGCGGTGTAGTCGTGGCTGTTTGAGCCAAAGCTTACTACGTTCCAAATACCATCTGGGGCAATTTGATTGCCTGGATCATTGTCTTTGTAGTTTTCCATCTTGTAGTCAAGACGAAGTGCCATTTTGTCAGTTGCCTGATATTGGCCATAGACATTGATGTTATGGACGTTTGAGTAGTAATCGCCGTAGTCACCGGTAATGCCTTGAGTGACCTGGGTGTTGCTGCTTGAATCTGAGTAGGTGTAATCCACGCCTAGACGCAGTTTTTTCTCTAACAGATTGTTGTAGCTGAACCCTGCACCAATAACATCGACTTGATCTTCGATAATACCGTACCAGTTTGGCGCGCTAAAGTTAGTGCTGCCAGCCTGCTCAGAATCTATGTTCTGACGGTTATAGAAGGCGTTGATCATCATGTCATCGTTGATGAGATAACTGGCGCTGATGTCGTAGCTGATATCTTTCGATTCAGTTAGGCCAATCTGCGTGTCGTTATAATCATCAAGGGCGTAGCGAGCGCCAAAATCAACCGTTAGGGCATCAATTGGGCTGTGGCTAATACGTGCTTCTACCATGGTACGCTTACGGTCTGCGAGGTTATATTTACGTAGCAGGTCGTTCGACTCAGATGAGGTCCACTCTGACGCTTGGTACTCTGAACCATCACGTTCGCCGTAGCTACCCTTGATCCACATATCCCAGTTATCAAATGCACTTAAACGGAATTTAGTCCAAAGTGTATTTTCGTCTGTGGTTTCACGGTCTTGGTAACTGCGCTCATCACGACGGAAATCATAACCCGCTTCGAGTTTCATGCCTCGGCTGAGACGGAAGTCAGCACCGAGTTTAGCGCGCTGCGTGGTGATGTCGTAAGGGGTGTTGTAGGCAGCTTTACCCGTGGTGGCGTCTATGCTGATCTGTGTCCACTCTTCAACATTGGTCTTGTTGTCGCGATCACTATAGTCATAACTTGCGTTTAACCGCACGGTACGATTGATGCGTGAAACCACTTTAAGGTTGATGCCACTCATATCAACTTTACCATCTAATGACTCTGCTGGTACTTGATAACCGTAACCTGAGGTGACAAATGCTTGGTCTTGCGTCATTTGCCCGTAATGCACACGACCACTCATTATAGTGCGACCAGCGGTATATTGGCCCATTAACGACACCGTGTGGGCTTCGTTATCTGGGTCAAGTGCCATAGTACCTTGAGTTTGTGCGCCAAACGTTGGGTTGAAGGCATTGTCAAAAGTCAGTTGGCTATACTGGTTTTTAAAGCTAGAACCTGAATAGCTCAGTGCTGTAAACCAGTTGTCGCCGCGCAGTTTGACACCCGCTTCAACCGTATCAGTGGTGTAATCTACCGGCTCAGCAAGCATCATCGACTGATTGAAGAAGCTACCAGACGCTTGTTTAAGGCCAGTCTTATCTTCACGTTGATAGGTGATGTAAGTGCTCCACAGTTCTTCACCTTGGTACTCGAATCCTAGCCCAGCGCGTTTGCGCTTAAGCGAGAGTTCCATTGGGTTTAGGCTGCTGTAAAGCAGGCTCATATCTTGGCTAGAACCGGCCGTTTGCCAGTTATCAGGCAAGGTTAAGTCACCGCTACCGACACCTTGGTAAGGGGTCATTGCACTGTCTGTTTTATAGGTGGCAATTTGTCGGTAGTTAACGTTTAAGTTGTATTGACCTACTTTGCCCGCATCGATATCGAGGGATCCGTTTTCCATGCCGAGGTTTTGTGCCTCAACGCTGGCACGGTAACCCGACTCGCTGACGTAGTTAAGGTCGGCATCAACTTTACCCGCAAACTCATCTTCGGCAGCAAAGGCATTAGCCGAGCGAATGTCACTGCTATCGTTGTAACCAACCCCAACGCCAACAGTGCCAGATACGCCAGTATCAATTGCGCAACGTTTACAGGTCCACTTATCATATTTTACTTTGGCGGTATTGGCATTTTGCAAACCATAACCTTCGGCTACCGCAATGCTAGGTAACGCAATACCTGCATTAGCGATAAGGGCGAGGGTGACCAAATTAAGTTTGAATTTCATCTTCTCGTCTCCTTAGCGCTGGAATAGCTTGCCAGATGGATGGTTAGAACCATGGATCTGGTTGTGACAGTTCAAGCAGCTACGACCACCGGTGAACGCATTACCACCCACACTTGAGCCTTGCTCTGTGTTACCCATGTAAGCATTGCTCGCATGGCCATCACTGGCGTGGCACTGCTGGCACAGTTGTGGTGCGCGGGTCTTTAACATGCCTTCATTAACGCTGCCATGTGGGTTATGACATGTCACACAGTTCTCAGTGACGGGTGCATGCTCCCATAGCTTTGGGCCACGTTTTTCGGCATGGCAGGCGTAGCAGGTTTCATTTACGCTTGGTTTGACCAAGTCTGAATCTGACATAGTGCCGTGTGGATTATGACAGTCGCTACATACCATCTGTGCCCATTTCATTGGGTGGCTTGAGCGCTTGTTCATGTCAGCTTTTTGCTTAGTGTGACAACTGGTACAGACTTCCATCTCAGTGTTTTTTGACAGCACTGGATCTTTGTCGGTATGCACAGAGTGACACGAGGCACAGGCAACATCGGCATTGTCGTGATGACCGCCATTCCAAGACATACGCTTATCATCTTGGTGACAACTCATACAGACGCTGTTTTGTTTCTCAGCTGACAGGGTCGAGTCTGGGCCAAAGGCGATCATTGGCTCATTACCACCACGGTTATGCTTACCCATAGGGCCATGGCAAGACTCACATTGCAGACCAGCCATTGGGCTGTTGCTTGAGTTTGCTGCGCCATGGACACCTTTGAACAGATCCATGACCTTTTCAGATTTGCCGTGACACATTAAGCAAGAGTCGGCACCTTTTGGTGAGTATTGGCCTTCCGCGAACTTTTTGTCCAAGGTGGCTTCAACTTCATCAGGCGTCATTTTGGCGTCCCACTTTGAAGCGATGGCACTGTGGCTAACGCCCAAAGTTAACACCGCGGCAGTGATGACTGCAGGGATGAGGCTTTTGAGTTTATTTGTGATTTTCATAATAGACTTCCTAATTTGCACAAATTTTCGAAAAGTGGGGGAGCGGGCTCCCCCCGTTTTTCATTTCAAGATGCGCAAATTACATCTTAACCGCAGTGTGATCCGCTGGCGTTGGTGCGTGGCAGTAGAAACAGGTTTCTAGTTGCGCAGCATCAGTCGCTTCGGCTTTAGAAACATTAACGAGTGCGCCTTGTCCTTCAACATGAGCCTTAAACTTGTCCATGTTGTAGCTGTGGCAAGATGCACATGTTGCCGCGATAGGAGTCGTGTATAGGCTGCCTGAGTAATTAGGGTTAGCCGTTGCAATTGCCCCTTTCTTCTTAAAGGCATCACGGTCGAAGTCGCTATGGCACTGAGCACAGTTCATACCTGGGATAACAGCGTAGTCACCTTGACTATGAGTCTTGTGAAGTTTTGTCTCTAGTGCACCCATGTTACCGCCGCCAGCGTAAGTACCATCAGGCGTATGACAAGCGACACAAGCATCAACACCAATGATAGGTTGGTCGTTAGCGTCTTTAGTATGGGAAAGCTGCTCAGACATCACGAATCCAGCATGGTGTCCACCTTTGTGAACTTGGAACTCGCTGGTATGACAGTTTGCACATGCGCTAAAGTTGACTGAATCAACATGACGCATGCTTGGTGCTTTACCTGACAGCGTTGCAAAAGCAAGGTCGGCCTTCATGCCGGTATATTTGTCAGTGTCTTTGCCATCGAAATCAGCGTCGTCACATTTTACAAATTGACCTTGTGCAGAACACATTGCCCAACCAACAAAGGTAAAGGCTGTTTCGTTGTCAGCCCCTTCAGCACCTAGTTTAAGTTCTTTGGTTGTGGTGTAGACTAATTTACCTTCTTCAACCTTAGCGGCCGCATCAAGTACACCGTTCTTAATTGCATTGATGGAGTCTTTACCACCGTAACCTAAGGTCACATTATTTGGACCTACGTTAGTGATGATCTCAAAGCGTTGAACCATAGGTAAAATGGTATTGATGTCAACGGCATTACCAGCGGCGTCAACCACCTGAATACTAACGGTTGCGGCTTGCGTTGTCGTATCAATTGCTGAAGCGACATTGATGCCATAGGTGTCAATGAGGGCTTTGGTATCGCCAAAGCTGCTGGTATGTAACTCTTCAGTCCAGCTGGCATTATGACAAGCAACACAGTTGCTGTTGTCATTTTGTTGTGAATGGCCTTTACCTGCTTTGAAGTCGATATCGGCGTGACAACTCGTACAAGTTTCCATGGTTGGAACACGAGACCAGTTACCCCATTCAGCAAGTTCTTCAGATTCAACGTGACAAGACTTACAGTTGTTTTGCAGTAAGTGTTCTGCCGCTTTGCCTGTGTACTCTTTGCCATACTTATCGCTAAAGGTTTTAGCAGTATTATGAATATTGTGGATAAGATGATTCCACTGAGATTCGGTAGACATTGAGCTGCTGTGGCACGTTGCACAGGTTTCCTGGGTGTAGTAGCTGCTGTGACGTGTAGTGAGTGGCTCACCTTCGGCGTGACAGGCGGTACATGTTTCATGGGTCACGATATCTTTGGTGTATTTGGCTTCATAGCCATAGCCGTCAAAATCATCAACGATTTCACGACGCGGAACACTGGTGACACCATCAAGCAGCGTAGAGTCTTTGCCACCTGCGTAAACATTATAGCGTTGAGTTAATTCTTGGTTTAGACCATTAACCTCAAAAGTGAAGTTGTAGCTACCGTCTTTATTATCGGTGTAGTTTTGTGTGCCAGAAACGCGCGCGGTGCGTGTCCATTGTGCACTGTTACCCGCACCCGTCGCACCCATAGGGGTGAGCTGCGCGGCAACAAGACCTAGGTCTTGCAGTCCAATAACGGGCAGATCTTCTTCGTTGGTAGCAAACACGGTAACTGTGGGTACACCGTTGTCGTAAGCAACCTTGGTCACATCTAGATTAAGGGTGTTGATATACTCGGCAGCGGGTCCACCTGGTTCACCAGGATTGCCATCACTACCATCGCTGCCGCCACAACCACTGAGAGCCATAGAGACTGCACCTGCTGCGAGAAGCAGCGCAAACTTATTATTTTGTACGTTCATCATTTTTTCCCTGCATAGGTTTGGCATCGTCTTAAGTGCATGGACAGTAATCTGTTCCGATTCTCAATTATAAGTAGTGCGACCTAAGTCAATGCTGGAAATAGAAATCCCCAAAGAAATGCTAACGTAACAGGCGATTAAAATCTGCCAATCAGGGTCTAATGTGTGACCAAGATCTTTCTATTTCTAAAGGGGTAGTTAAGGAGGGGGGGAAAGCCGTCACTAGATCAAAAAACTGCTGCAAAATTAACAGCTTTTTGTTGGTTTGTTTTCAAAATGCTCACAATTGTTTCGATATAAAAACAAAGGGGGGCAAAAGCCTCCCTTTGGTGTGTGTTTAGTCAGCATTCAACAAGGGCTGAGCTGACTATTTAATCACTAGTGGCTGCTGCCCCAATTGGCATGAGCTTCTAGGATTTGGCTGTCTTTATGACAGGTTGAACAGGTTTCTGCTGGGTTTAGCATGTCGTATTCAGATGCTGGAACACCAAGAGTCGTTAGTGGTGCGCCATCTTCTTTTAGCAAGCCACCGTTACTCTTAATGTGCGCAGCCGTTGCGTCATTTAAGCCGTATGGCGCTTGGTGACAGCTAACACATGCAGCAGTTTGTGGTGAGACAACTAGTTGCTCGTTAGTGTCACTTAGACGCTGTGCATCAGTTGTACCAAAGGCAACAGGTGCAGCTTTTGGATCAATCTTGCTCAGAGAGAAACCGTTGTCGCCGTGACAGGCTTGACACTCTGTCTTCTTGAAGAACAGGCTGCCATCTGTGTCATAGACGTAATGCTTGCTGTGAACAATATAAGCTAGGTTAGAAGAACCTGCGCCTTTCTTGTCACGTGTGCCATTGTGGCAGCTTGCACAACCGTCCATATCGTTACTGAAACGGTGCTTGATAGCCGTTGTATGACATTGCTGACATGCGGTCATTTCAGCGTGTTGGATACGAGGAGACTTATCTAGCATAGTGCCGTCAACAGCAAAGTAAGCAGTATCTGATGGAACATAAGGACCAGCATTGGTGGCCACTTTACCATCTTCACTTAACGTACAGTCAGCAACAGCGCCTTTGCCGTCGAAACAGATGTGTAATTGGCTGCTCAATGCAACGCTTACACCTTCGGTTTCCATGACTTTTGCCACAGCGAAGTCACCGTCAGCAATTGTGACATTGATGCTACCTTCAGTACCTTCAGTAAAGTTGCCGTAACCCACCTTCTGGTAGTTCACAAGGAAGTCATCTTGCACAACGCCATTAAACACGATGGCACTGGTAAAGCCGCCATATTTGTATGGTGTTGGGTCGATTTGCGCTAGCGTTACCTTAGTATCGCCAGCCATTACAGTCATGTTAGCCGTTACAGTCTTAGTGTCTGCACTGTAGCTCATGCTGTTAAATGTGACGGTTGCCATTGCAGCTTGTGCCTTGTCATTTTTCAGGTAGTGACCTGACTCAGCGCCACGTACACCGCCGTTTGGATCGTTATGACAGCTAACACAGTTTTGTTTACTTTCAGCGATTTGGTTGTTTTCGCTATCCCAATGCCAGCTTGGTACGGCATATGGACTGTTATGACAGTTCATGCAGGTTGCAGTATCTAAGTCTGCTTTCCAAGCATCTGCCATTGCTAAACCTTCATCGGCTTGGTGACAGGTTTGACAGTTAGATGCACTTTGAGGGTAGATACCATTAAATGTTGAATGGCTATGGATCTCGTGCGCCATGCCTTTGATCGAACCATCAAACTCATAGCTGCGAACCACGGTACCAGCATCATCTTTCTCATCTTTCATGTATGAGTTGTAGTCTGTGTGACAGAAAGTACACGACTCAAGAGTGACATGCTTGCCACCATGCATTGATAGCGCACCATCCTGACCTGGACGGTGACAGCTTTGACAAGTTTCTTTAGCAATCAAGGCTTTTGGCTTGTCTTGTGTGGTGTCTGAACTTGGCTGCCAGTAGAAAAAGCTATTATCAACAAGCGTGTCACCCGCATTGTTATTGGCTTTAACACCAAGATAAATACCGTTGGTTACATCTGCGTCATACGCATATTTTTCTAGGGTATCGATAGCTTTATCAAGGACAAGTGTGTAGGTACCATCGCCATTATCGGTCAGGCAAGTTTCACAGTTTTTACCTTGGAAGTAAGAGGAACCTGTGTAGTGGTCGTCACCTTTATCCTTGTTAAAGTAGCTTAGCCAGATATCTCTTGGCTTACCTTCAAGATCGGTACTTCCTACTTCATCTTCGGTGCCCACTCGGCCGAAAGAAACGGCAGCAATGTCAGAGGGGGCTAGCTCGAAAACGGCGGTTCCATTAGCATCAGATAGGTCGAAGTTGATGGTTAAAAAGCCAGCATCATCAATGCTTGCTGATTGAATTTTGGCATCAAGGTGAGAAACTGCACCTATAGGAGTGCCGACAGTACCAGGTTTTCCATCTTCACCATCTTTTCCGTCGCTGCCGCAACCAGAAATGGCTAAAGAGAGAAGCCCTGCACCTAATACGGCTTTTGTCGCCGCATTAAAATTGAACTTTTTCATCATGATTATTCCCTGCAATAGTTTTAATCATCACTTTTTGATTGTTTGCTACGTAAAACAAGCTTCGCAATTGAGAACGAGTGTTATTTGTTGGTATTCAATGCAATCAATGAGTGTGTGGAATTAATTTCCACCTCTAAGGCTATCTAAACAGCAACTTTTTAGCAGTTGTTTCAGTGCGCTTATGTGATTGAGATCTGACTATTTCTTTAGAGGTAGAAAAAAACTGCCTTTTTAAGCGGTTTTTCATTTTCACTTAATCAACTTAGTTGAATCAATAGCTTAAATGTTGCGCACTTGTATCGTAAAAGGGTTGATGTAACGCTAGCGTGGCGAAGCGGGAAGCACTGCTCTTAGCCTACGGAAATAAAAAGGAATAATGATTTTCTGAAGGGGGAAAAGATGGGGGGGACTGAGGGAAATAAAAAAGAGTGGAAAGGATGACTTTCCACTCTTGGTTGTAGGGTGAGAACCTAGCTTAGTAAATTAGTCTTGCTTGTGTAACTCTGCCACTTTATCTGTGCTGTGACAGGTTAAGCATGACTCGCTATTTAGCATAGCTTCTTCATAGCTGCCAGCGACGACACCTCCCATACTTTCGATGTGAGATTTAGCCGAATCTTGACCACCGCCAATATCGTAGCTGCTAGAAACGTGGCACGATGCACACACCCCCGCTTGTGGGCTAGAGAAAGTGTCATCTTTTCTATTCCAGCGCATAGGGGTTGAACGCGCATTTTCTAAGCCAAAGTTACTGTCGCTATGACAGGCGCTACAGTTCGCACTGCTGACGAGTGATTGAACATCTTCGCGGCCGTGGGCTTTACCGAAAGTACCATGAACACGAACAATCATACTGTTGTAATCACCGGCCTCATGGCATTGAGCACAAGTATGGATATCGGCATTACGATAGTGCGCGGCACCTTTGCGTGCGACCATGTCATTGTTATGACAGCTTGCACAGTTTTCATAATCAACCGCGCTTGCACGTTCACTACCTTGGGTGCCATCAAGTTTAACAAACTCAGTTTTAGCGGCGTTAGGGCTGAGGACACCAGTACAGTTGCTTTCAGTATCAAGCGCCGATAGCGTAGATGTTTTATTGCTAAAACACGTGCTAAAGCTTGAGGTGATAGCTAGGTCTGCACCGTTATTGATAGCTTCAGCTAACGAAGGCAAGCCATAACCACCATTTGAACCATCAACGGTAACAGTGTAACTGCCATCTTCATTGACGCTGGCACTGCCGCTGGTACGGCCGGCTAAGAATGCATCAGGTGATACGGCATCAATAGCGTTAACGTAAAGGGTTACACGAGGAACATAGTCACTCGTTACAGCATCTTCACCCTTCATCAGGTTCATGGTGAAAGTTAGCGTTGAGGTGGCTTCATCCCAGTTGATCTGACTATAGCTAGCGTCAACTAAGGTACCGGCTTGCGATGCGGCTTCACGACTATCTTTTTCATGGCCTGCAAAGTGGCGGAATGCACCACCTCGAGTGTTGCCATCACTTGAACTATGACAAGCAACACAACCAACGAGCACAGTATCTTCGCCAATCACCTCTGTACGGTTACCGTAGTGGTAGTCACCATGACATGACTGACAGCTCACTACATCTTTATCTGCAAACCAAGCTAATGCATGGGTTGTAAGATCTTCAGGCAGTGTTTCTTCAGTCTCTGTGTAGCTAACGTGACAGCTTTGGCAGTCAGCCGTTGAGGTTGGGAAGTTAAGCTCAGCTTTTGGATTGCCCTCACTATCAAGCGCTGCACCATCAAATTCATAGGCAAATGCGGGGTTTTTAGCTGGATTTGCAATCACTGAGCTGAATTTACCCAGTTCGCGACGATCGCCTTCTGTCAGACCTGTATGAATACCGTGTACTAGGCCTTTGATCGAGCCATCGAAGTTAAACTCAACGGTATTACCTTCACCGTCGACACCCGAACCGCTATAGACGGTGTAATCGGTATGACAAAAACCACAGCCGTCGGCGGTGTTACCGTAGTTACCGTGGCGGATATGGTCTTGACCAACGTGACAGTTAGTACAGGTTTCCATCTCTACCACTTTCTTAGGTGAACCGACTGACTGTTGCGTTAGCGGATCCCAATAGTAAGCCTCGACATTTTTTAACTTGTTTTGCCCAACACCATAGGTCATCACGTAGATACCTTGGATCTGGTTGGCATCGTAGTCGTAGTCTAAACCGTTAGTATCTATGATATTAGGCGCGGTGATTTTGTATTTACCTTGGCCTAAATATTCAAGACAGGTTTCATCTTCTGGACAGTCACGTGTTGGGCGCCAGTTATTGGTGCCCGTCATCGGTACACCATTTTTAGTGGTGTTACGATAAGAGAGCCAAATTTGCTCATCGCCATCGGCTCTAGCGGTAACTTGAGTGCCATCTTCGAGTGAGAATGGGGTGAACGCTTCGGTGCGTGTACCCATGCGGCCGAAAGCGATCCTTAGCGGATCTGTCAAGGTTTCTAAACCTGTTACCGCCACGCCGTTAGGATTGGTAAGGCTAAATTCAAAGCTCAATGTTTTTGAAGCTTCATCGTAGCTGGCTTGCTCTACTTGAGTCTGCACAGCCGTTGCACTATTAATATCGATGGCAATTTCACCTGGCTTGCCATCTTCACCATCTTTGCCATCGCTGCCATTACAGCCGATAAGCGCTAAGGACAATGCCCCAACGCCAAAAGCTGTTTTGATAGCGGCACTGATTGAATACCGTTTCATCATTATTTCCCCTGCATGAGATTAAGATTTTTCTCAATTTTGTACTTCTTAGTATGAGTAGAGGATGCTTAAGCAATTGCTATTGCTTCAATCGCTTATAGCTTCCCCTTGGCATGATCTTACCTATAAGGGGGTATCTAAATTGGAGCGGTGTTCGTAAGTGTGAGTCACCTCCTAAAACATAGGTAAATAGTTGATGCAAATGTTAAATTCAATTTAAAACAGTGACTTATTTTTTTTGGGAGTGTCGGAAAACCGTATGTATAGCGGTGCTATGGCTATATCTTAAACTAGCCTTAATACGTCAATTTAAATGGTGGTTATTTTTTGATGTGGCTCAATTTTAGTCGCATATTTTTCGTACTAAAAATGGAGGCAAATCTTAGAATGCGAGGTTTATGTTGGCGCCTTGTGGTCTAGCTGTTGCGGGTGCGAGTATAAGTGTCGCTGTGGTGTTGTGATTGTGTAGCAAAAAAACAAGGCGGCACCGATTGGTAGCGTTTTTCATGTCGTCGCTGATGTCGTCACTATATGTTGTGTCATCTTTAGTCATCGCTGTAGCGTCTTAAGCAGTCAAGGTTTGGAAGTCAAGGTTTGGAAGTCAAGGTTTGGAAGTCAAGGTTTGGAAGTCAAGGTTTGGTGGTAATGACTGACACCTCAATCATTACCACACATTAATTACCTCGCATTCCTTAGTACATCACTTACCACTTAACGGGGTGGACGGCATCAACGCCCAGCGCTTTACCTTCACTGTGGCACGTTGCGCAAGTTTCACTGCCAGCGGTATAAGTGCCCCGTGGATCGCTTGCTGCGCCGCCGTTACTTTTGATATGCGCTAAGAGTGAGCCTTTCTCGCCATGGCAGCTGACACAGGTAGCGGCAATAGGCGAGTACTCAGTCTCATTACCTTGTGTATCTACTGTTAATGTGGCTGGTACTGTTGCCAAGTCTGATAGGGTCAATTGACCTTTGTCATGGCACACTGCGCAGTTGCCATAATGCTCAGGGAAACTAACAACCTTGGTGGCATCATCTCCTTGCTGCTTAGTGCGTTTATTGGCGTGGTGTGCATGTATTCTGACTTTAAAGTCGATATGATCTTGCGCTGTTTGATTACTCTTGTAAGTGGGGTTGTGACACATTTGGCACTCGCCTTCAAAGTTGGTGTAGTTGCCATCATGTTTCATCTTGGTGCCAAATTTACCCAAGTACTTGTCGTCATGGCAGTTTGCGCAGGTCTCATTACTGATCACCACACGTCTGGCCATGATTGATGAGTCACCATTGAGATTAAATGCGACTAGCTCGCCAGGTAGGACCGCAGGGTTATTGGCTTCATCTGATCCGGTACCACAATCAACAGCGGTTAATGTATCGCGATCAACACAAAGGTGCGTGGTGATCACTGCCGTTGCCGCTTGCATCATATCCGGTGTGAGTGAGGTGGGCTGGCTATAAGTGTATATTCCATCGCTACCTGAGGTTGGTGTGAGTTCATGCAACTTATAGTTCTGTTTACCCGAGGTGAAATCAATATCGTTACCAAAACCAAAGTAGATATTACTATAGTTAATACGCTTATCTGCATCAGGGCTCATGGCGGCAGTGGTTAAGCTGGTGTCGCTAACTGCAACGCTAAAGGTCAACAAGCCTGCTTCTAACGATACTGAACCAGGCACTAGCGCTGCTTTGTAGCTCGACCTTGCATTGTCTTTGGCAATAGCGTCGGTCACGTGATGGGCTGCACCTTCATCGCCTTGGTCTGCATGACAGGTACCGCAGCTGTGATCGGGCTGATACTTAGTATGCATATCGGCCTTGATGGTGGCAGGATCGGTTGAGTCTGAGTGACATGAACCGCACGCTAATGCGCGATGATGTTTAAAGTTAAACGCATCGGCAGGGCGGTTATCTCCTTCTTGGTGACAGGCCCGGCAATCATACATATCGGCAGGAAAAGTCACATTGCTGTAGTCATGGACACTTCCTCTATAGCCAACCATTAAGTATTTAGCGCGATGAATTTGGTGCACCATGTAACCCATATCAATGGGCGCGCCTGTTTCAGGGTCCCCTGCATAGCTGGTGTGGCACATTTGACAGTTCTCGATGGCGTAACGCTTGGTGCCATGCATGATGAGCTTAGGTGCCCAAGCATGATCATAGTCGTCGCTATGGCAACGCAGGCAGGAGTTTTCAAGAAATTCTACAGTGCGAGTGTCTAAGCCGGAAACCTGCTCGCCCGAAGCGGGTAGGAAGTCAAAATGGCTATTGACCAGTTTATTGGTATCGCCATCGGCTCGCATCTCCATGGTGATCCTGTGAGTAAGGCTATCATCATAGGTGAGATCTAAATCACCCATGGCGGTGGCATCATTAAGGTTGAATGCGAAGGTGTAACGGTAGAGCCCAGCGCTCACTTTTTCGACGCAGTCTTGCTTACAGTTGGTTTCAATGGTGGGTTGGATCTGCTCGCCAGCTTTGTCTTCATAACCAGCAGGAATATTAGCGGTGACTGGGGCTACCATCTTGTTCATGTAGTTGACCCATTGTGGCGTTTTATAGCCTTTGCCGCTCTGGGGCATTAACTTCGCGATACCCATGCCTAGCGTATCGATACCTGGATAAGTATCAAAGTCGGTAATGCCAACGCCGTTGGCGTTTTCCACACGAAATTCGACAATTATCGCGCCGTCAGTAATTGCCGCGGTTGTGATGGTGGTGACTAGCTCATTGGCTTGGCCGACGGATAAGCCGATTTCGCCGTTGGGACCGTCTTCACCATCTTTTCCGTCGCTACCACAGCCGAATAAGAGTGCTGTGCAAGCTAGACTGATTAAACTCAGTGTCTTGCTTTTTGTTTTAATATCCATAGTTTGGCGTTCCATCATTCATTTGTTCTATTCACGCCGAGTACGACCTCGGCGCAGTGGCTATTTAATAGGATGCACTTTTAATACATCTGCTGGCGCTCCTGCGCTATGGCATGTATTACAGCTTTCAGTGCCAGCGGTAGCATCGGCAAGTGTTCCCATAAACACAGCGCCTTGCTGCAGCATATGGTTTTTGCTGGTATTGCCGCTGTGGCAATCACTACAAATGGCCGCGATAGGGCTAGTAAAGCGATCGCCACTAATGGCTAAGGGTTTGACACCAGCGTTCAACGGCAAGGCTGCCGTAAGCAGGCCATCAGTATCTTGGGCGTGGCACTGTGCACAGTTGCCGATATCGCCGGGATAATTAATGGCTTCATAGCCCTCTCTGTTGCCACTGTGAATACCGTGCGCAAGGTGTTTAAAGTCAGCCGTTGTGGTAGAAGGAGTGTCGGTTGCATCGGCTAGCATATTGGGGTTATGGCACACTTGGCATTGGCCTTCTAGGTCATTGCGTGAACCATGAAAAACCAGTTGTTGGTCGCCATGACAACTACCACAACTTTCATTGGTGACCACCACGCGTCGGCCTGTGTCGCTAATTGCTGTTGCCGTAAAGAATTGATGACTCGATTTTATAACGACTTCGCTATTGCTTTGGGCTGTACAATCTCCCAAGACGCCATTAGCTGCACAAATTTTACCTTGGATGGCCAGAGTGCCTTGGTCGTCTTCACTGCCCACAGGAATGGTTACGCCACTCACTTGATAAGTGTAGCTGCCGTTGCTGCCCGATAGCGGCGTGGTCTCTTGCAATTTGATTGATTTGGGTGAGCGCGTAGCATAGTCAAAGCTGGTGCCCCAATTGGCGTATACCCGTAAGTCTGAGACAAAACTCAGCTTATCGGCACTGTCTGTATAGATGTCGCCTGTTTGCGGGTTGGTCAGGGCGATGGTGAAGGTTACTGTGTCACCACTGAGGTTCGCGGCAGAGATAGTTGGTGCAAACTGCATCAGTGCTTCATCGTTACCGCCATCATTGTGCACACTCATTGTCCACTCGGCATTATGGCAGGCTACGCAGTTGGCGTTGTTGTCTTGAGTAGGGTGTCCTTCACCGGCTTTAAAGTCGATATAGGTATGACACGATCCACAACTTTCCATGGTCGGCACGCGCGCCCAGTTTTTATGCTCGGTTAAGGTATCATCTGCTTTGTGGCAGGTTTGACAGTCGGCTAATGAACCAGGGAACCCGCTAAGGTGCTTACCGTGTATCATTTGCGGGAAGATATTGTCCGGATTGCTGACCTTATCGGCATTGTGACAGGTGACACAGGTTTCTATTTGATTGTACTTCTTGCCGTGGAAAGCCAAATCATTGTGGCAGGTGTTACAGGTTTCCATGGCTACTATGTTGCGGGTGTAGACCGGGTCGCTGTTGTTACCTGTCGTTTGGGCTTGCCAGTCGAGATGTTGGTTGGTGACTGGTAATGCTGTGCCATCGGCAAGATTATCACCACCAACTTTGATCACCATGCGTTGGGTCGCTCCGGCTTGATAGTCGACATTGTTCATTCCATTGAAAGCACCACTGAACGTATAGCTATAGTGACCATTCTTATGGTCGATAAATTCACCAGGGCAGCTTGCTACACAGCTTTCTGAGGTAAAATGTTGCCACTGTGAACTGTCTCCTGCGTTGCTATAACCCTGGGGCAATAGCTGAGCGGCGAGGTAGGTAGCACTCGGCACGCCGACAACGGGTTCGTCATCTTGATTGGTTATTCGATAGTCAACGGTTGCAATACCGTCTTGCATCATAACCTCATTAATGCTGATTTTTAGGCTAACAATATCCATGGCGGGCTCGCCACCTGGGTCTCCAGGGTTGCCAGGTTTACCGTCGTCGCCACCACAGCCAGATAGCAGTAGGGCAAGGCCTAACGAGGCGCCGTAGAGTGCTTTATTTGTCATCTTGTTCATCATCTCTTCCTTGGAATCTTGTTAAGCGTTACGCACTAAAGTTTGTAGCTTAATGTTAGACCGAAATAGTGGGCGCTATAGTCATGACTGAGCGAACCAAAGGTCAGTACATTGGGAATACTGTCGACACTTAAGCCATTGTTGGCCCAATCTGCATCTTGATACTGCTCAAAAATCCAATCAAATCTCAAGCCAATCGTTTCACTCATCTGATAGTCGGCGAAGGCGTTAACATTGTGCTGGGTTGAATAGTAGCTGCCATAAGGCGAGCTAAATCCCTGAGACACTTCGGTGTCGCTTTGGCCGTCGGAATAGGTGTAATCCAGTCCTAACTTGAGCTTTTTATCCATCAAGTTTTGATAACCAATTCCTGCGCCCACTAAGGTTGAATTGTCTTCACTGTTGGTAAACCAATTGGGGCCGGCAAAGTTACTGCTGCCAGCTTGCTCGCTATCGCGCCAGTCTTGATTTAGATAAGCATTAAGGTGCAGGTCGGCATTGACTGCATATTGAATAGAGAGGTCGTAGCCTTGGGTGTTGATATCGGTAAGGCCTATCAAGGTGTCGTTATAATCATCTTGCTGCTTATGCAAATTAGCGGTGACGGAAAACGCCCCTTGGCTATAACTTGTGTACAGCCCATAGCGTTGACGTTCGCGATCTGCGAGGTAGCTCTTACGCATTAGTGGGTTGCTTTGACTTGCTGTAGTCGTGACAGCTAGATAGTCACTGCCTGTGCGTTCGGCGGCTTCGGCTTTTAACCACAGGTGCCATGTAGACGATATGCGATAATTGAATCGTGCGAACAGTGATGACTCTTTGAGTGTCTCTCTATCTAAATCGCTGTAATTGTTATGCTCATAAGCATACCCGACATCAAGGTTAGTGGCGCGCGTGAAGCGGTACTTGGCGCCAAGTTTGGCTTGTTGCTTAGTGCGGTCGTATTCAAGATTGGTTGCAGTACCACTGTAGTAGCTATCTGTAACGACTTGTGGATAAGCGTTGAGCTCACTTTTGTTGTCGCGGTCTCGATAATCATAACTGGCACGAAGAGAGAACTCTCGGGTGACACGCCCACTATAGTTGAGTTTCATCTCAATCATATCCACCTGACCAGTTAGATCTTCTGCCGGTAACATTGGCGAGGGCCCATTGATAGTCGCTGGTAAATAGTTTTGATCTTGAGTCATTCGCGTAAAACCAAGATGCATAATTACCTGTTGGCCATCAGCGGAAAATTGCGAGTGCCCAGCGATACGGTAGGCTTTATTGTCGGGTGCTACTGCGCTTTGGCCATAATAGGCTGCGCCAAAGGTGGGGGTGAATGCCGACTGCCAATTGACCGCTTGCTGATCATTTTTATATTCACTTAATTGCGCATTGATACCCGCTAACCAATTGTCGCCCTTAAAGTAGAGCTTGGCACTAACCTCATCGGTTGAGTCATCAACTTGTTGCGCGAGCATCGCGCTGTTAGTCAATAGGTTTGCGCTAAAGGCTCGCTTACCTTCTCGTTGCTCGTGTTGATAACCTATCTCTGCCTTATAAAAGGTGCCTTGGTATTTGCCCTCGAGATTGTAGCGGTCACGCTTAATAGCAAGCTCATTAGCATTGAGACTCGCACTTAGCTCGCTCATTTGCGAGGTGGTGGCACCTGTTTGCCATTGAGTCGGTAACTGATATTGGTCGGCTTGATATTGATAGGGGCTTAGCGCTTGATTGCTATCATAGCGAGCAATACCTCTGTAAGCGGCAAAAATCTCATATTGCCCCGGTCGTCCCGTGGTGATGCTAGCACTACCATTATCTAAGCCTAATCTATCGGCATCGACGTCAGTTCGATATCCCGAATTGGTCTTATGGTTTACGTTAGCGTTGACATACACCACTGTGCCGTCTTTATCTGTACCCGATGTGTTGCCAAAATGGGTATCGTCGCCATCGTTTTGCGCCACGCCTAACCCAATATCACCCTTTGTTCCTGTTGTGTGTGTGCAGCGTTTGCACTCCCATGCATCCAACTTTAATTTATCCCGGTTAGCCGATTGAATACCGTAGCCGTCGGCATAGCTCATGGTACTCGCTATCGCCAGTGCCAGTGCGCTTAGGCAAAGAGGAAGCTTAGTTACCGTAATAGGTTTTTTCATTGCAATTACTCCCTTATCGCTGCAATAACTTGCCAGATGGATGATTAGAACCGTGTACTTGGTTATGGCAGTTCATGCAGCTTTGACCGGCATTGAACGCATTAGGTGTATTACCAAATACGGCATTAGAAGCGTGGCCATCCGATGCATGACATTGCTGACATAGCTGTGGTGGCTTAGCGATTAGCATGGCTTCATTAACGCTGCCGTGAGGATTGTGGCAGTTGGCACAGTTATCTGTGACTGGCGCATGCTCCCATAGTTTAGGACCACGTTTTTCGGCGTGACAGGCGTAACAGTTTTCGTTAACGCTCATCTGTTTAAGGTTGGACTCGCTCAAGCTACCATGAGGGTTATGACAATCGCTGCAGACCATTTGATCCCATTTTATTGGGTGAGAGCTGCGTTTATGTAGATCGGCTTTTTGCTGCGTATGGCAAGCGGTACACACTTCGACTTCTTTGGCTCGGTCTGAAATGGGGTCATGCCCGGTGTGGACACTATGACAATCGCTGCAGGCAACATCGGCGTTATCATGGTGATTCCCCTTCCATGCCATACGTTGGTCATCATTGTGGCAACTCATACAGACACTGTTTTGTTTGTCAGTGGGAACTGGAGACCCTTGGCCAAAGGTGATCATTGGCTCCTTGCCGCCACGGTTATGCTTTCCCATGGGGCCGTGACAAGCTTCACATTGCAGGTCAGCCATTGGTGAGCCTTTCACATTAGCATCGCCATGAACGCCATCGAAAAGATCCATAACGGCTTGGCTCTTTCGGTGGCACATTAAGCAGCTGTCGGCGCCTTTGGGGGAGTACTGCCCTTCGGCAAACTTTTTATCAAGTAAAGACTCCACCTCTTTAGCGGGCATGTCATCCCAAGGTGTCGCATTAACGGCTAATGTTATTACTGTTGATGCCATCAGTAAGCTCGCAACAGCTAAGCCTCTGCTCCAAATTGATTCCATTTTCATCATTGTCCATCCCAAGCACGTGGTGTTTTAATTTTTATCTTAATGATTTACTAAATTACCAATCCTAAATAATAGGGCAAAAATGTGACGCGTGTGTATGTTTTATGTTGCGAGCTGGGCTAGGAAAGTGATGATTTTTAATGAATTAGATTAAAGTGTGATCTTTGTCACGTTATGGGGTGGGTGAGCTTGGTGCTAAGAGGTTTAAATGAAAATGGTTATCACTTACTAAATGGTTTTACTCATTGAGATATCTGTCACATAATATAAAATACAATTGAAAATTATTATCGTTTAGAATCACAAATATTGATCTAGATAAAGTTTTTACAAGCCATGCTCCGTTAAAATCGGTGTTAGTAAAGCGCAATTGAGGCCTGAAAGGGTAGAAACAATACATGAAATTGAGCGAATTAAAGCCTGGTGACAGTGCAGTGATTTCAGAAGTGGGGCAGATTAGCCTGCCTTCAGTCGTTAAACGCAAGCTTTTGTCTATGGGAATAACACCTAATACGTCCATCACTTTATTACGACGTGCGCCACTCGGCTCAGGTATTGAATTGGACATTCGTGGCAGCAAGTTATGTATGCGTAAAGATTTGGCAGATGTGATTGAGGTGGATATTGCCCATGGCTAAACAATTTCATTGTGTGACAGTTGGTAACCCTAACGCAGGTAAATCGACACTTTTTAATGCGCTCACAGGTGCTAATCAGCAGGTTGGTAACTGGTCAGGGGTGACCGTTGAAAAGAAAACTGGTCAGTTTACGCTTAATGAGACTGATGTATTTCTTACTGACCTGCCAGGTATTTATGATCTCTTGCCTGCTGGGAGCAGTTGTGACTGCTCGTTAGATGAGCAGATTGCTCAGCAATATCTAGCCGACTCTAAGATGGACGGCATTATAAACCTGATTGATGCGACCAATATTGAACGACACCTTTACCTTACTGTCCAGCTGCGAGAGTTAGGAATTCCTTTGGTGGTCGTTGTGAATAAAATTGACGCGGCAAAAGCGCAAGGTATTGAAATTGATGTTGAGCAGATGGCGAAAGAACTGGGTTGCCCGGTTATTGCCGTGTGTTCACGAGATGAGCAAGATATTGTTCAGGTTAAAGCTCAAGTTGTTGATTTATTAGACGGTAAAGTGTCTGAAGCCCCATTGATTCTTGATTACGACACCGAGATAGAGGCGGGGATAAAGGCGCTATTTTTGCGTGATGAATCACTTAGTCGTGGTCGAGCATTAGCCATGCTGGCCAATGGTTTAGGTTGTGGTCAGTGCAAAAATGGCCAGATGCTTACCGAAGTATCGCAATGCTCAGAGGGTTTGTCTGCCCAGGGCAAAGATATTGAAATCATGGTGGCCACCACGCGTTTCGATTTTGTTCAACGGGTATTTAAGCAGTCGGTTAAGAATGGTGATGTGCAAACGATCAGCGACAGATTAGATAAGTTGGTGCTGCATCCTATTGCAGGTGTTCCTATCTTTTTGTTTGTTATGTACTTAATGTTTATGTTTAGTATCAATGTGGGCAGTGCCTTCATTGATTTCTTTGACATCGCAGCGGGAGCATTGTTTGTCGACCATCTCGGCGCATTTATGAGTAACATCGGCGCGCCAGAATGGTTAGTAACCATTGTTGCGGGTGGTGTTGGCCAGGGGATTCAAACGGTTGCGACTTTTATCCCAGTTATTGCGGCGCTATTTCTGGCGTTATCAGTACTTGAGGGCTCAGGTTATATGGCCAGGGCTGCGTTTGTGGTTGATGGTTTGATGCGCCGTATCGGTCTGCCAGGTAAAGCCTTTGTACCTATGATTGTTGGTTTTGGTTGTTCGGTGCCGGCGATTATGGCAACACGTACCTTAGGCAGCGAGCGTGAGCGTATTGTCACTGGAATGATGGCTCCCTTCATGTCTTGTGGTGCTCGCTTACCTGTGTATGCACTATTTGCCGCCGCGTTTTTCCCTGAATCGGGTCAAAATTTGGTATTCCTGCTTTATATCATTGGTATTTTCGCTGCGATTGGCACCGGATTATTACTGCGCTCCACGCTATTGCCAGGCAGCAGCAGCGCTGTGGTGATGGAATTGCCTAATTATGAGAAGCCTAAGTTTAAAACGGTAATGGCGAGAACGGGTAAGCGTACCAAGAGCTTTATTATGGGCGCGGGTAAAACGATTGTTATCGTTGTCACCTTGCTTAACTTCGTCAATGCAATTGGTATCGATGGTACGTTTGGTCATGAAGATAGCTCTGAATCTGTATTGAGTGTAGCAAGCCAAAAGGTCACACCTCTTTTTGCACCAATGGGAGTGGAACAAGACAACTGGCCTGCAACCGTCGGAATTATCACGGGTATTTTCGCTAAAGAAGCGGTAGTGGGCACCTTAAATAGCTTGTACTCAGATGCAAGTGCTGGTGATGAGGAGTTAGCACCGCTGTCGCAGAGCTTTGGTGAAGCGCTGGCGACAATTCCTGAGAACCTTTTTGGTATTGCACCTGAAGACCCGCTGTCTTTATCTGTAGGTGATATATCCACTATTGAATCGGCATCTGCAGAGCTAGAGATTGATACCTCAACCTTTAGTGCGCTTCAAGCTGGCTTTACAGGCATCACGGCAGCATTCGCCTATCTACTGTTTATTCTGCTTTATACACCATGCGTAGCGGCAATGGGGGCGCTAGTGGGCGAGTTTGGCTCTCGCTGGGCGACATTTGCGGCGACGTGGACCTTCGGTTTAGCATACGGTACGGCGACTGTGTTCTATCAGGCTGCAACCTTTAGTGCACATCCACTGCAGTCGAGCTTATGGATTGGATTTTTCCTTATTGCGTTGGCGAGTTTTTACTTGTGGTTAAAACGTAAGGGGAAAAAGACCCAAACCATTATCCCAGTGGTGAATGTTGTGACTGAATAGCGCACAAGAGATAAGCATAAAAGCAGCGGTATACCGCTGCTTTTTTGTTTTTGTGGTAAATGATCCGAGTTTTTGCGTATCACCCGTTGTAACTAAGTCTGATCTGTAGGAATATGCAGGTTTTCCCTAATTGATACTATTCGGCTAAACTGCCGTCTAGTTATACCACCGTTGGCAAAGAGGATTTCCATGAGTCATGTGGACACTGAAGTTCGTCCAAGTAACTTCATTCGTAACATCATAGATGAAGATTTAGAAAGCGGTAAACACACCAGTGTACATACCCGTTTTCCGCCCGAGCCAAATGGCTACCTTCATATTGGTCACGCTAAATCGATCTGTTTGAACTTTGGTTTAGCGCAGGACTATAAGGGTCTATGTAACTTACGTTTTGATGATACCAACCCTGAAAAAGAGGACATTGATTATGTGAACTCTATTCAGGCAGACGTTCAGTGGTTAGGCTTCCAGTGGGACGGTGATATTCGTTACTCTTCAAACTATTTCGACCAACTGCATCAATATGCCGTTGAGTTGATCACTAAAGGGTTAGCGTATGTTTGCTTTTTAAATGGTGAACAAACTCGTGAATATCGCGGCACGTTGAAAGAGCCGGGAAAGAATAGCCCTTACCGTGATACATCTGTTGAAGAGAACCTAGCCTTATTTGAAAAGATGCGTAATGGTGAGTTCAAAGAGGGTGAATGTTCATTGCGTGCAAAAGTCGACATGGCGTCGCCGTTTATGTGTATGCGCGATCCGATTATCTACCGCATCCGTTTCGCACATCATCATCAGACGGGTGACAAGTGGTGCATCTATCCGATGTATGACTTTACTCATTGTATCTCTGATGCGATAGAGAATATTAGCCACTCTTTGTGTACGCTAGAGTTTCAGGACAACCGTAGACTATATGATTGGGTATTGGATAACTTGAATGATTTCCAGGCACCTAACCGTACTCGTCAGTATGAATTTTCAAGACTAAATCTTGAATACACTTTGATGTCAAAGCGTAAGCTTAATGATCTGGTTGTACGTAACTTGGTGTCTGGTTGGGATGATCCACGTATGCCTACCATTGCTGGCTTACGCCGTCGCGGTTATACACCAGCGTCTATCCGTGAGTTTTGTCGTCGAATAGGTGTGACTAAGCAAGACAATATGGTTGAAGTGGGTATGCTCGATGCGTGTATTCGTGAAGAGCTTAATGAACACGCGCCTCGAGCGATGGGGGTTATTAATCCGGTTAAGCTGATTATTGAGAACTATCCTGAAGATCAGATTGAACGTTTGAGCGCTCCAGCGCACCCGACAATAGAGTCGATGGGGCAACGTGAATTGGCATTTGGTCGTGAGATCTACATTGATGCCGATGACTTCAGAGAAGAAGCGAATAAAAAGTACAAACGTTTGGTGCAAGGTAAAGAGGTGCGTTTGCGTAACGCTTATGTGATTAAAGCAGAGCGTTGTGATAAAGATGTTGAAGGCAATGTGACCACGATTTATTGTACTTATGATGACCAAACGCTAGGTAAAAACCCTGCCGACGGTCGTAAAGTAAAAGGCGTTATCCATTGGGTCGAGGCGACTACAGCGGTTAAGGCTGAGTTCCGTCTCTACAATAAGCTGTTTAGCCAAGCGAATCCTGCGGCGGCTGAAACAGTGGATGAGGTATTAAACCCTGAATCTTTGGTGGTTAAGCATGGTGTTGTTGAAGCGGGATTGGTCAATGCCGAAGCTGAAAAAGCCTACCAGTTTGAGCGTGAGGGATATTTCTGCGCTGACAACAAAGATTCAACGGCAGACAATTTGGTGTTTAACTTAACCGTAGCGTTAAGAGATTCATCAAACTAAGGTTTTTACTGCATTAAAAAAGGCTTTAGGAATGATCCTAAAGCCTTTTTTGTATCGACTATCTTAATATTTAGTTAATCGTGATTACTGGTACATAGGGCCAAAGCCCATGCTCCATAAAATAATGCTTGATGCCATGAGCGCGACCAAGAGCACTAATCCCGCAGTAACCACTGAGCTGGCATAGATAAAACCTTTCTCTTCAGGAATGTTCATTATAATTGGTACACCCGTGTAGAGTAGGTATACCGAGTAGGACAGGCCTGCAAGGCCAACAACCATCATAAACCAGATGGATGGATAAAGCGCAGCAAGCCCAACCATAAACAGTGGGGTTGCGGTATAGGCCGCCAATTCTAGTGCCTGAGTGAAACTTGGCTCTGCATCAAAGGTTTTTGCCATCCAGAACGCCAGATATGCTAATGCGAAAACACCAAAGATTAGGCCAAAATACATACCGATAGACATCATTAATGCGCTTTGCGCGGTTAAAAAAAGTGGGTCGGAGACCCCTAAATTCCATCCAAATGCGGTAGAGGCAAAGTAGGTACACACCGCAGGAATAAGTGCGATTAAAAGGACGTGACTAAGACTGCTTTTTACGGCTTCGTGGTTTTTCTCAATTGTGTGCCACTCTTCCTTTGGATGAGTGTATAACCCCATTAAGTGATTCAATATCATTATAGTTATCCTTGTTCAGCTTTAATCTTGTGCTCGCCAAACTTCAGACGAACCCATTATGCCTTTTGGTCTGCTACCAAATAGACCCTAGGCTCCAACTCAGTTACATCTATGTAACTGTATAGTTTATTTATTGAACAAAAACTTAGACTAGTCAAGCTAACTTTGAAATGTTAGGACGCTAACTTAGCCATTGTTGACTTTTTATTGTTAAAATAGGCCATCAAATCAGCTTAGTATCTAGAGTCAAAGATGGAAAACTTATTAGCGCCAATCAAGCAGTTTTTACAATGCGAAACCCCCGACGAATGGATAGAGCAAGCAAGGCAACCCACTCAGTTATCGGCGCTGTTAATTGATCATTGCAACTGTGAGCTTAAGGCGGCGCAGACGGCGATGTTCCTGATTCGAAAGTATGCAATTGATAAAGCCAGTGGTGAGATATTACTCAAGTGGGCCAAACCCTACGAAGTGTTTGTCTATAACAAGCAACGTTCGATTGAGCAGTTCTTAGGGCGAGAGACTAAGAAGAATGATCTAGTTGGCGAGTTAATCCCTAAGCCAGGTGTTGATTTTGGTCCAGACCTGATTGCCAAGATGGTTCGCTTAATTAAAGAGGAGTTTCACCATTTTGAGCAAGTACTTGAACTGATGCAAGCGCGTGATATTCCCTACCAAAACATCACTGCAGGGCGCTATGCCAAAGGGATGATGAAACAGGTGCGTACCCATGAGCCCGCGACTCTGGTTGATAAGTTAATTGTTGGTGCGTTTATTGAGGCGCGTTCTTGTGAACGCTTTGCGAAACTTGCCCCTCATTTAGATGACGATCTAAAGAAGTTTTATGTGTCGTTATTGCGCTCAGAGGCCCGTCACTATCAGGACTATTTGACGTTGGCTCAATCAATTTCTGCCGTTGATATCAGTGACCGTGTAAGCCATTTTGCCGCCGTAGAAGCTGAGTTGATCACCGCACCAGATCCAGAGTTTAAGTTTCATTCAGGCTGCCCAGTATAAAAACGGTTTAGTTGGCGTTAAACGGTAGCTCGATTAAATCAATGTCAGTTGGGGTGACTTTTAAGACACTGCCTTGCTCATACCAATCACCAACAACGATACGTTGGTAAAGGTCATTTAATTGATGAATAGCCGGTCGATGTGTATGACCGTGGATCATAAGCTGTGCGCCTGTTTTTGACATTAACTTTGACACTGCACTTTGCTCAACATCCATGATGGTATAGCTTTTTTGTTGATTGCTTTGCTGACTTTTACTGCGAAGCTTGGTGGCAATACCGATACGGTTTTTTTTGGGTAAGTGGTTATAAATGAACTTTGCCCAGACTTGATTTCTAAACCAGCGAAAGCGTTGATAGGCTTTATCTAGCGTACAGAGGCTATCGCCATGCAGTAGCACTGTGGCGCGGCCATAGAGCTCGAGGCAATGCACTTCAGGCAACAGTGTGATGCCTGCCAGTTCAGCGTAATGGTTGCCGACCAGAAAATCTCGATTACCATGGATGAAGTAGATGGGGGTGTGCAGCGAAAACTGCTTCAATTTAGCGGCTAATTCAAGCGCAAAAGGTTCTGCGATATCATCGCCAACCCATACTTCAAATAGATCCCCAAGAATATACAGAGCATCACAGTTGGCGCTATGTTGGTTGAGGAAAAGATAAAAAGCGTTGAGTATATCGGGGCGATCGGCACTGAGGTGCAGATCGCCCACAAAGAGGGTGTTATTCAACAAGTTATTCTCAGCGCTAATTATTCAGCGATAGTCACTTTTTCAATAACAACCGCTTCTAGTGGTACATCTTGATGCATACCACGATTACCCGTAGCAACTGCTTTTATTTGATTAACGATATCCATGCCCTCTACAACTTTACCAAACACGCAATAACCCCAGCCTTGTGCCGATTCTGATTTAAAATCGAGGAAAGTATTGTTATTGATGTTGATAAAGAACTGCGCGGTTGCAGAATGTGGATCAGAGGTTCTCGCCATAGCGATGGTGCCGACAGCGTTTGATAGTCCGTTGTTGGCTTCATTCTCGATAGACTCATTAACACGTTTCTGTGCCATATCTTCAGTGAAGCCGCCACCTTGGATCATGAAACCATCAATCACACGGTGAAAAACAGTACCGTCATAAAAGCCATCTTTTACGTACTTTACGAAGTTAGCTGCGGTAACAGGTGCTTTTTCGGCGTCTAATTCAATTTTGATTTCGCCGTGATTGGTTTGCATTGTGATCATTAGATTAATACTCATCGTGTTTAACAGATAGATAGCGCATGATTCTAGCCTATTAAGCTTTCGGCATAAAGTAGACGAATGATTCTTTATCTATTTGTAAGAAGAAAATGATGACCTTTTAAGCAGCTTTTTAGCGAGAATTTGTTTGAGTGCAAAAAACGCTTTAGATTCACGCTATCACGCTGGAAGCGCTGGTTTTCAGGTGGTAGACTGAGACCACTATTTGTTGTCAATTACTATAGAGAATCTCAATGTTGAAGCTATACAACAGTCTTACCCGCCAAAAAGAGGAATTTAAGCCATTACAGCCAGGTAAAGTCGGCATGTATGTCTGCGGGGTTACCATTTATGATTTGTGTCATATTGGTCATGGACGTACGTTTGTTAGCTTTGACATGATAGTCAGGTATCTGCGCTATAGCGGCTATGATGTTAACTTCCAACGTAATATAACCGACGTTGATGATAAAATTATTAAGCGTGCTGCCGAGAATAAAGAAAGCTGCGAGTCATTGACTGAGCGTTTGATCGGTGAAATGCACCGTGATTTCGACGCACTTAATATGAAGCGTCCTGATTTTGAACCACGTGCGACATTACATATCCCTGAAATTATTGAGATGGTCGAGCGGCTTATTGAGCGTGAGCATGCCTATATTTCAGCGGACGGGGATGTATTATTTAGCGTATCGTCATTTCCTGAGTATGGCCGTTTATCTGGGCAAAACCTTGATCAATTACAAGCGGGTGCTCGGGTAGATGTCGATGAAAACAAACGTGATCCAATGGATTTTGTATTGTGGAAAATGTCTAAGCCGGGTGAACCAACATGGGATTCTCCGTGGGGGCCGGGTCGCCCTGGTTGGCACATTGAATGCTCAGCGATGAACAGTAAACACTTGGGCGAGCATTTCGACATTCACGGTGGTGGGTCTGATTTACAGTTCCCTCATCATGAGAATGAAATCGCACAATCTTGCTGTGCTCACGATACCCCTTATGTGAACTACTGGATGCATACAGGTATGGTCATGGTCGACAAAGAGAAGATGTCTAAGTCATTAAACAACTTCTTTACCATTCGAGATGTGCTCGGTCATTATGATGCATCCACAGTGCGTTACTTCCTTCTGTCAGGCCATTATCGTAGTCAATTAAACTACTCAGAGGACAACCTTAAGCAGGCTAAAGCGGCATTGGAGCGTCTATATACAGCGCTTAAAGGCTTGGATTTGACGGTTGAAGCGGCTCCTGCCAATGAGTTTGTTGCTAAGTTTAAGTCTGCAATGGATGATGATTTTAATACGCCTGAAGCCTATTCTGTGTTGTTTGATATGGTGCGTGAGATAAATCGCCTGAAAGTTGATGATATGGCTAGTGCGTCAGCCCTTGGCGTAAGCATGAAACAACTTGCTGATGTGTTAGGCATTTTAGATCAAGATGTCGACGCCTTCTTTAAAGGCGAGGGCAGTGATGATGAAGTGGCGCAAATTGAAGCCCTGATCGTTGAGCGTAATCGCGCCCGAGCTGAAAAAGATTGGCCTGCGGCTGATGTGGCCCGCGACGGCTTAAATGCCCTAGGGGTTATTTTGGAAGATGGTCCAGAAGGCACCACTTGGCGTAAAAAATAGACTCGGTTTGTTCTGACGCCAATAAAAAAGCCTGCACTGTTTAGTGTAGGCTTTTTTAATATTGTAGAACCTAGAACCTAGAACCTAGAACCTAGAACCTAGAACCTAGAACCTAGAACCTAGAACCTAGAACCTAGAACCTAGAACCTAGAACCTAGAACCTAGAACCTAGAACCTAGAACCTAGAACCTAGAACCTAGAACCTAGAACCTAGAACCTAGAACCTAGAACCTAGAACCTAGAACCTAGAACCTAGAACCTAGCTTAATCGTGATAATTTTCCGCTGCGTACAGAGTATTTTCCAATAAACTGGCAATGGTCATCGGGCCAACACCACCAGGAACGGGGGTAATGTGGCTTGCAACGTTTGCTGCAACATCATATTGCACATCACCAACTAAGGTACCGTTTTCAAGGCGATTTATGCCTACATCGATAACAATGGCACCGGGTTTAATCCAATCACCAGGAATGAAGTTTGGCTTACCAACAGCAACGATCACCAAATCAGCGCGACGGACTTTATCTTCAAGATCGCGAGTAAAGCGATGACAAGTGGTGGTCGTGCAGCCAGCAAGCAGAAGCTCAAGTGTCATTGGGCGACCAACGATGTTTGATGCACCAACCACGACAGCATCTAACCCATAGGTATCGATACCGGTTGATTTAATTAATGTCATAATCCCCATTGGCGTGCAAGAGCGCAGAACCGGAATACGCTGTGCTAGACGACCAACATTGTAAGGATGAAAGCCATCAACATCTTTATCTGGACGGATGCGCTCAATCACTTTGGACTCTTCAATATGCTTAGGCAGTGGCAATTGCACTAAGATACCATCAATACTCGGGTCATCATTACACTCGTCTATTAGCGTCAGCAATGCTTCTTCTGCGGTATCACTAGGCAGGTCGAATGATTGTGAGAGGAAGCCAACCTCCTCACAGGCTCGGCGTTTACTGCCTACATAGACTTGAGAGGCTGGATCTGCTCCTACAAGTATTACTGCAAGTCCTGGTACGCGTTGTCCAGCCTCTTTACGGGCGGTAACTTTTGCGGCCAACTGTTTTCGAATGGATTGAGCTATCGCTTTACCATCGATAATTTGGGCTGTCATGGGGCTAGGATTTCCTTTATGTGGCGCGAAGATAAAATCGGCGACATTTTAACAGGGGCGCATGGTGGTGTCATTGATTTAGCTTGATAACAGACCGTTTTATAAAAAAGATAATCAGCAGCGCAATTTTGCCTATTTTATACAGTGGTAAATAGCGCTTAGTTAGGGTAAATATTGAGATGTTGTACTGCTTAACCTTTCCCTAATCTCCCCAAATCGACTACTTTATTAGCTGATAGATGTTAAATTAAGCAAGCGCGAAGGCTTTTCAAAAAAATCGTTGACGGTTTATATGTGAGGGGATAAGATGCGCTCCGTTCTCAACGAGACTGATTGTTTCGCTTTGAATGCTCGGTGATTAGCGCAGCCCGGTAGCGCATCTGGTTTGGGACCAGAGGGTCAGAGGTTCGAATCCTCTATCACCGACCAAATTTTTAAATGGCGTGTATACGCTGTTTTGCCCAGTTAGGATATGAACCTAGTTCATAACGAAGCGCCCGTAGCTCAGTTGGATAGAGCATCCGCCTTCTAAGCGGATGGCCGCAGGTTCGAATCCTGCCGGGCGTACCAAACAGTGGTGATTGTAGCTCAGTTGGTAGAGCCCCGGATTGTGATTCCGGTTGTCGTGGGTTCGAGCCCCATCAGTCACCCCACTTCTTTTTTAAGAAGAAAATAGAGAAAGCGACCCTAGGTCGCTTTTTTTACGCCTGTAATTCGAGTCTTGAGGCTCGACTATGCAGAAAACCGTGGCTATAATGTCGCGTCTTGATAAATTTCAACTATGTGCAACGACTGCCAAACTCAGTTACCACGGCATTTTAGTCGTTTTTTAGGATCAAGAAACGAATACTTTAATGGCTGAATATTCGGCTGTTACAAAAGACGTTTGACATATTTCGAGGTAAAACAATGCAAGTTTCTGTAGAAACAACACAAGGTTTAGAGCGCCGCCTAACAATTTCTGTTCCTGCTGAGCAGATCGAAAACACTGTTAAAGAAGCATTAAAGAGCGAAGCTAAACGTGCTCGTATTCCTGGTTTCCGTCCAGGAAAAGTACCAGTAAGCGTGATCAACAAGCGCTACGGTAACGCTATTCGTCAAGACATCACTGGTGAAGTGATGCAGCGTAACTTCGTTGAAGCGATTATTGCTGAAAAGTTGAACCCAGCTGGTGCACCAACTTTCGTTCCAGGCGAAACTGATGCTGAAAACTTCCAGTTTGTAGCAACTTTTGAGATCTACCCAGAAGTCGAATTAAAAGGTCTAGAAGCAATTGAAGTTGAACAGCCTAAGGCTGAAGTGACTGATGCTGACGTTGATGCAATGATTGATACATTGCGTAAGCAACATGCGACATTTGAAGCCGTAGAACGTGCTGCTGCAGATGGCGATAAAGCGAAAATTGATTTCGTTGGTTCTATCGACGGTGAAGAGTTCGAAGGCGGCAAAGCTGAAGATTTCGAACTTCAACTCGGTAGTGGTCGTATGATCCCTGGTTTTGAATCTGGTGTTGAAGGCCACAAAGCGGGCGAAGAGTTTGAGATAGACGTAACTTTCCCTGAAGATTACCACGCTGAAAACCTTAAAGGTAAAGTTGCTAAGTTTGCAATCACCCTTAAAGAAGTTCAAGCGGCTAACCTTCCAGAAGTTAACGACGAATTTGCTAAGTTGTTTGGTGTTGTTGACGGTGGCTTAGAAGCCCTTAAGACTGAAATCACTAAAAACATGACTCGCGAGCTTGAACAAGCGCTTAAAGCGAATGTTAAAGAGCAAGTGTTAAATGGTCTGTTAGCACAAAATGAAATTGAGCTACCAAAAGCACTTATCGACGGTGAAGTGAATGTTCTTCGTCAACAAGCTATGCAACGTTTTGGTGATCAAGCCGCTAACATGCCTGAGCTTCCAGCTGATTTATTCACTGAACAAGCTGAGCGTCGTGTGAAAGTGGGTCTACTTCTTGGTGAAGTGATCAAAACAAACGAACTTAAAGCTGAAGATGAGCGCGTACAAGCGTTGATCGCTTCTATGGCTTCTGCTTATGAAGATCCAAGTGAAGTTGTTGAATATTACAACAGCAACCAAGAGATGATGCAGAACATGCGTAACGTTGCGCTAGAAGAGCAAGCGGTTGAAGCATTGCTAAATTCTGCGAAAGTGACTGAGAAAGACGTCAATTTCGAAGAATTTATGAACAAGGCTACAGGTCGCGCGTAACCTATGCTTGACTTAAATGGCTGTTAGCCATTTATAATGGCTCGTATGAGGCTCCTCATGCGAGCCATTTTTATTTAGGGAAGTTTATAATGCAAAATGCGCCAGAATCAGTACTGAATGCACTCGTCCCAATGGTTGTTGAACAAACAGCCAAAGGTGAACGCTCATATGATATCTATTCTCGTCTCTTAAAAGAGCGTGTCATCTTCTTGGTTGGCCAAGTCGAAGAGCATATGGCGAATCTCATTGTTGCTCAGTTACTCTTTTTAGAGTCAGAAAGCCCAGATAAAGATATCTACTTGTATATCAACTCTCCAGGCGGTTCGGTCACTGCGGGCATGGCGATTTATGATACCATGCAGTTTATTAAGCCAAATGTCAGCACTGTTTGTATTGGTCAGGCGGCGAGTATGGGCGCATTTTTGTTAGCCGGTGGTGCCAAAGGTAAGCGTCATTGTCTGCCTAACTCTCGCGTTATGATCCATCAACCATTAGGCGGTTTCCAAGGTCAGGCGTCTGATATCGCTATTCATGCGCAAGAGATCTTGGGTATTAAGAATAAATTGAATCAAATGTTGGCCGATCATACAGGCCAGCCTTTAGAGGTTATTGAACGTGATACCGACCGTGATAACTTTATGAGTGCGGCAGAAGCTGAAGCCTATGGCCTAGTTGATTCTGTATTAGATAAACGAGGCTGATATTTGTCTGCTGCTGAGCTATGATCAGTTAAAGACATTCAGATGAATTGTGCAGTGAGAGACACTGCAAAAGAGGTAAACTAATGGGCGACAACAAAAGCAACGGTGATAGCGGTAAGCTGCTGTACTGCTCTTTTTGTGGAAAGAGTCAGCATGAGGTGCGTAAGCTCATAGCCGGTCCTTCTGTGTATGTGTGCGATGAATGTGTAGAGCTGTGTAACGATATTATTCGTGAAGAGATCAGAGAGATCTCGCCGAAGCAAGATCAGGATAAACTACCTACACCACATGAGCTCAGAGCACATCTTGATGATTATGTTATCGGTCAAGAAAAAGCGAAAAAAGTATTGTCGGTTGCGGTGTATAACCACTATAAGCGTCTTAAAAATGCATCGCCCATTGATGGCGTTGAATTAGGTAAGAGTAATATCTTGCTTATCGGTCCTACCGGTAGCGGTAAGACGCTACTAGCGGAAACGTTAGCACGCTTTTTGAATGTACCTTTTACCATGGCTGATGCCACCACATTGACCGAAGCGGGTTATGTGGGTGAGGATGTTGAAAACATCATCCAGAAGTTACTGCAAAAATGTGATTATGATGTGGAGAAAGCCCAGCGCGGTATCGTCTATATCGATGAGATTGATAAAATCAGCCGTAAGTCTGACAATCCATCTATCACGCGTGATGTGTCTGGTGAAGGTGTGCAACAAGCCTTACTTAAGCTGATTGAGGGGACTGTTGCTGCAGTCCCACCTCAAGGCGGTCGTAAGCACCCTCAACAAGAGTTTTTGCAGGTAGATACCTCTAAGATCTTGTTTATTTGTGGTGGTGCGTTTGCAGGGCTTGAGAAGGTGATTGAGCAACGCTCACACGTGGGTACGGGTATCGGTTTCGGTGCTGAAGTTAAAGGTGATGCGGATAAAGCGACCATATCAGATGTATTGTTGCAAGTTGAGCCAGAAGATCTGGTTAAGTATGGTTTGATTCCTGAGTTTATCGGTCGTCTCCCTGTCCTTGCAACATTAACAGAGCTTGATGATGCTGCGCTTATCCAAATTTTGTCTGAGCCCAAAAATGCGTTAACTAAGCAGTTCGCAGCACTGTTCGAAATGGAAGGTGTTGATTTAGAGTTTAGAGAAGATGCGTTAAAAGCGATTGCGCTAAAAGCGAAGACCCGCAAAACCGGTGCTCGCGGATTGCGTTCAATTGTTGAAGGTATCTTGCTCGATATCATGTATGACCTACCTTCATCAGAAAATGTAGCCAAAGTGGTTATCGATGAGTCGGTTGTTAAAGGTGAATCCGCGCCTATTTTGATTTACGAAAACAGTGAATCTCAAGCGGCTGTTGCTGAGTAATAATTCAGCTAACAGAAAGCTAAACTATGATTAAGGAGCCCATTGGGCTCCTTTTTTTATTTTTGCCATTGAAACCGGTTAATCTACCCCAATATACTCATTAATATTGTTATCAAACGGAATCGAGCTATGACCTTAGAGCGTGACGCGCGAATCGAACTCCCCGTATTACCACTGAGAGATGTCGTGGTATATCCCCATATGGTTATTCCCCTATTTGTTGGCCGGGAAAAATCTATCCGCTGTTTAGAAGCGGCGATGGAGCAAGATAAGCAAATTATATTGGTGGCGCAGCGCGATGCTGAACTTGATGAACCCACCAGTGATGATATTTTCGAAGTTGGAACTGTTGCATCGATTTTACAGTTACTAAAACTCCCTGATGGTACCGTCAAGGTCTTGGTTGAGGGCGGCCAACGGGCCCGTATTAATAAATACACTCAAGAAACTGAGTACTTTGTTGCAACGGCTGAATACCTTGAGTCTGCCGACATAGCGGAGAAAGAGGAAGAGGTACTTGTTCGCTCTGCTGTTGGCCAGTTTGAAGGCTATATCAAGCTAAATAAGAAGATCCCTCCAGAGGTCCTAACCTCTTTGTCTGGAATAGATGAAGCTGCACGTCTTGCCGATACTATGGCGGCGCACATGCCTCTCAAGCTTGAAGATAAGCAAACAGTGCTGGAGATGGTTAACGTCTCAGAGCGCCTTGAGTATTTGATGGCGATGATGGAGTCAGAAATCGATCTGTTACAGGTTGAGAAGCGGATTCGCTCTCGCGTGAAAAAACAGATGGAAAAAAGCCAGCGTGAGTATTATCTCAATGAGCAGATGAAGGCGATTCAAAAAGAGCTTGGCGATATCGACGAGACTCATGACGAATTTGAAACCTTAGGCCGTAAAATTGAAGAAGCGGGCATGCCTGCTGAGGCCAAAGATAAAGCCACTGCAGAACTAAACAAGTTAAAGATGATGTCACCGATGTCTGCTGAAGCGACGGTTGTTCGCAGCTATGTCGATTGGATGGTTTCAGTGCCATGGAAACAGCGCTCCAAGATTAAGCGTGACTTAGCCAAAGCTCAAGATGTGCTCGACACCGACCATTTCGGTCTTGAGAAGGTCAAGGAGCGTATTTTAGAGTATCTTGCGGTGCAAAGTCGTGTAAAACAGCTCAAAGGTCCAATACTTTGTCTCGTAGGGCCACCAGGTGTGGGTAAGACCTCATTGGGTCAGTCTATTGCTAAGGCGACTGGGCGTAAGTATGTACGTGTTGCATTAGGCGGTGTACGTGATGAAGCGGAAATCCGTGGTCATCGCCGTACCTATATCGGTTCAATGCCGGGGAAAGTGATTCAAAAAATGTCGAAAGTTGGCGTGAAGAATCCACTGTTCCTGCTTGATGAGATCGATAAGATGAGCTCGGATATGCGCGGCGACCCAGCTTCAGCATTGCTTGAAGTGTTAGATCCAGAGCAGAACTCAACCTTTAGTGATCACTACCTTGAGGTGGATTACGACCTATCTGATGTGATGTTTGTTGCAACATCAAACTCGATGGATATTCCGGGCCCACTTCTTGATCGTATGGAAGTGATTCGCTTATCGGGCTATACCGAAGATGAAAAGCTCAACATTGCCAAGCAACACTTGTTGCCAAAGCAGATTGAACGTAATGGACTAAAAGCCAGCGAAGTGACTGTTGATGATAGTGCGGTTATTGGCATTATTCGATACTACACACGAGAAGCCGGTGTACGTGCTCTAGAGCGCGAGTTGTCGAAAATCTGCCGTAAAGTGGTTAAACAGATACTCTTAGACAAGTCACAAAAGCATGTGGAAGTGAATCAAGAAAACTTGAAGTCTTTTCTGGGGGTACAGCGATTTGACTATGGTAAAGCGGAATCAAACAACCAAATTGGTCAAGTGACTGGTCTAGCCTGGACACAAGTCGGTGGTGATCTGTTAACCATCGAGGCAACGTCTGTGGCAGGTAAGGGCAAGCTCACCTATACAGGTTCGCTGGGCGATGTGATGCAAGAGTCTATTCAAGCTGCGATGACCGTAGTTAGAGCGCGAGCAGAACAACTCGGCATTAATCCTGACTTTTATGAGAAACGTGATATTCACGTTCACGTACCTGAAGGGGCGACTCCTAAGGACGGTCCATCGGCAGGTGCGGCGATGTGCACGGCTTTAGTGTCTAGCTTGACGGGAAATCCGGTAAGAGCCGATGTTGCAATGACCGGAGAGATAACTCTTCGTGGTGAAGTCTTGCCGATTGGTGGACTTAAAGAGAAACTACTCGCCGCTCACCGAGGTGGCACTAAGTTGGTGTTAATTCCTAAAGAAAATGAGCGCGACTTGGAAGAGATCCCTGCAAATGTTATTGCTGATCTTGAGATTAGACCCGTGCGTTGGGTTGAGGAAGTACTTGAATTGGCGTTAGAACGACCAATCAAAGGCTTCGAAGTCGTTAAAAGTTAGGTGTAACGCAAGAAAATACCCATTTGCACCAAAAAAAATGCAAAAAGGGGCTTTTTAAAATCGAAACCTGTGGTAGCCTAGGTCGGTGGATAGCTCTTTAGCTACAGGCCTTGGCACTGCTGGTTTTGAGCTTGTTCCAATTTTATTTATTAGGTTTTCCTATTTGGCTTGAACTTTGGTTTCAAGCTTGTTATAAAAAGCCTCCGCAGACCGCTCTAGACAAGGATTTGGTTGCGGCGCAAAAATTAAATTCAAGGGGATGACATGAACAAATCTGAACTAATCGAGAAAATCGCTTCTGGTGCTGACATTTCTAAAGCGGCTGCTGGCCGTGCTCTAGATTCTTTTATTTCTGCTGTGACTGATGGCCTAAAAGATGGCGATAAAATTTCTCTAGTTGGTTTTGGTACTTTCGAAGTACGTCAGCGTGCAGAGCGCACTGGCCGTAACCCACAAACGGGTAAAGAGATCAAGATTGCTGCTGCTAACATCCCAGCTTTCAAAGCGGGTAAAGCACTTAAAGACGCTGTAAACTAAGAAAACTTAGTCAAGGTGGCCTTTGTAAACCTTATTGGTAGACGTTAAGCACTGTTTAAACAGTGCTTTTTACCAGTAAGTGTTTTGATAATTAAGAGTATTATCATGCCGTTGGCCTAACTTACGCACTGTGTAACTAGGTCTGACAATTTACAAAAATGGCGCATCCTCTATGGTGATGCGCCTTTTTATTTTTTAATGCAACGAGCGAGAAGTCTGATGTTAGAAAAGATTCGCGAAGGCTCACAAGGCGTGATTGCAAAAAGCATTCTTGTTCTTGTAATACTATCCTTTGCATTTACTGGTGTAAGTAGCTATTTAGGTTCATCTTCTGAGCCAACTGCCGCCACGGTTAATGGTGAAGAGATCAGTAAAGCAGCGTTAGAGCAAGCCTATCAAAGCGAGCGTGCTCGATTAGAGCAGCAACTCGGTGAAATGTACGATGCTTTGGCGGGTAACGACACTTATTTAGCTAGCGTTAAACAAAGTGTTTTAGAGCGTTTGATTGCTGACAAGCTGGTTGATCAAAGTGCCGCAAACCTAGGGCTAACGGTTTCTGATGAGCAGATAAAAAATGCCATCATGAACGAGCCTGCTTTCCAAACCGATGGCCGTTTCGACAATGATCGCTATTTAGCGCTTATTCGCCAATTAGGCTACCAGGCAAACAGTTTCCGCGACATGATGCGTGCTGATATGACACGACGTCAGCTAGTTGTTTCATTGGTTGGTTCTGAGTTTGTATTACCTGGTGAAGCTAACTATTTAGCCGATATTCAGGGACAAACTCGTGATATTCGTTACCACATCGTTGATGCGACTCCGCTGCTTGAGCAAGTGACGGTTTCTGATGAAGAAGCCAATACCTACTACCAAGCTAATCAAATTCAGTTTGTGCGCCCTGAAACGGTCTCGCTTGACTATGTCGAACTCAATTCTGCGGATATGGCCAGTGCTATCGTCGTATCAGATGAAGAAGCACAAACTTATTACGATGAAAATAAAACCCAATATTTACAGCCGGAAAAACGTTTAGCCGGCCATATTCTGGTTAACTTTGGCGATGATGAAGATGTGGCCAAAGCTAAAGCTGATGCTATCTACGCTAAGTTAGCGGCAGGTGAAGATTTTGCGGCATTAGCCAAGTCAGACTCTGACGATACCTTTAGTGGTGAGCAGGGCGGGCAACTCGATTGGTTTGAACAAGGTGTGATGGACGAAGCATTTGATGCTGCTCTTTTCTCGCTAGATAAAGGCCAATATTCAGCGGTTGTGAAAACTAACTTTGGTTATCACATAGTGAAACTGCTGGATGTACAAGCTGGTTCAACGGCACCGTTTGCTGACGTCAAAGATAAAATTATTGCTCAACTGATGCAGAACAAAGCGGTTGATCAGTTCTATAGTTTGCAGCAGCGTTTAGCTGATGTTAGTTATGAGGTACCTGACACACTAGCTGAAGCGGCACAAGAAGTGGGTGTGCAGGTTAAGACTAGCCCAGAGTTTTCTCGTGATAGTGCTCCTGCGCCATTAGATTCACCTGAGGTGATCAAGGCTGCGTTTTCAAATACCGTACTACTCGATGGTATGAACAGTGATGTGATTGAGCTTGGTCCTAACCACGTTATCGTTGTTCGTATGAATAAACATACGGCTGCTGGTACACTGGCATTTGATGATGTTAAGGCTTCCATTGTTCAACGTCTTAAGCAAGATAAGGCTAACGAAATTGCTCGTGATAATGCACAGACTATGATGACTGCATTAAAAGCGGGCGATACGTCAGTTGCACTTACTGAGCAGACCAAGCTAACACGCTTTGATCAAGCTATTGATACCTCTATCGTTAACAAAGCTTTCCAGATGGCGCATCCAGATGTCGATTTAGTTGTCGACACCGCTGCGCTAGCCAATGGTTATGCGGTAATAGTGCTTGATAAAGTTAACGCTGCTGAAAGCGTTGACGAGAATTTAGTTAACGCATTGAAGCAGCGTTTAAGCTCGCAATATAGCGAGAACGATTATCGCTCGTTAATCGCATTATTGAAATCTAAAGGCGAAGTGGTTTATACCCCAGCCGATGAGTAATCGATAAGCGACTTCAACTGCTTAATGTTAAAAAAGCCAGCGGGTTAACTCGCTGGCTTTTTTTATGGGGTAATTGGCATTAAAAGGTTTTATTTACTAGTGTGACGGCTACATGGAGTCATACAAAGCGCTAAGCAGCTGCTTACGTTGTTCATTTGAGATTGATGTAAAATGAGGTGGCCAAACATGTTTGTCACGTTAGAGCGCGCGACAGCCGCGATACCAAGGGTATAAAAAAAGCCACGATAATAATCGTGGCTTTTTTATAGGATAGCGTGTTAAATCTGTTCTACATCAAACTCAATTGCTGGGTTTACGTCTGCTTCATAATCAACAGATGCGACGCCAAAGCCAAATAGTTTAAGAAATTCTTCTTTATACTCACGATAGTCAGTAAGCTCACTTAAGTTTTCAGTGGTCACAGATGGCCATAAATCACGGCAGTGCTGCTGGATCTCTTCTTTAAGTTCCCAGTCATCTAGACGAAGACGGTTAGCGTCATCGACCGATGGTGCGTTGCCGTCTGCACGGAATAGACGTTCATTGAACATACGGTTGATTTGCTCTTGGCAACCTTCGTGAAGGCCGGCTTCACGCATTTTCTTAAATACCATTGCAATGTAAAGTGGCATAACTGGAATTGCTGAACTTGCTTGGGTTACCACACTTTTTAGTACGGCAACGTTTGCACTGCCGCCAGTGGTCGAAAGCTGGTCATTTAGCGCATGAGCTGCGCGATCAAGGTCCATCTTGGCTTTACCTAACGCACCATGCCAGTAGATAGGCCAAGTAAGTTCGGTACCAATATAGCTGTAGGCAACAGTTTTACAGTTAGGGGCCAATACGCCTGCATCGGCTAGAGCATTGATCCAAAGCTCCCAATCTTCACCGCCCATGACGGTGACTGTATCTTGGATCTCTTGCTCTGTTGCTGGCTCAACACTCGTTTCGATAATGAGATCTTTATTGGTGTCTACAGCCGTTGCGGTATAGGTTTCACCGATAGGCTTTAACGATGAACGGATTAATTCGCCGCTGTCAGGGAGCTTTCTTACCGGAGAGGCCAAAGAGTAAACCACCATGTCGACTTGGCCTAGGTCTTGTTTGATTAACTCAATCGCTTTTTGTTTCGCTTCATGGCTGAAGGCGTCGCCGTTAAGGCTTTTAGAATACAAACCTTCTTGTTTAGCGAACTTATCGAAAGCGGCTGAATTATACCAACCCGCTGTACCTGGTTTTGTCTCTGTTCCAGGTTTTTCAAAAAAGACGCCGAGGGTTGCAGCATTGCTACCGAAGGCAGCGGCAATGCGCGAAGATAGACCATAGCCACTGGAAGAGCCGATCACTAACACTTTTTTAGGACCATTTTTGACTGGACCATTTGCTTTGGTGATGTTGATTTGCTCTAGTACATTTGCTTCACAGCCAACCGGATGAGTGGTGGTACAAATAAAGCCACGTGTTTTGGGTTTGATTATCATGTTTCTGCTTCTCTTGAAAAAGTGCCATAAGGATAATTAAACAAGCATGAAATGGCACATGTTTTTTGACAATTCGTGTTGTTAACGTGAGTGGTTGGAGCAGTTTAGCGTTTGTATGAAAACATTGTCTGCTCCTGAATGAGCCGCTGGGTGTACTCATGTTGTGGTGCATTAAACAGTTTTTCTGTGGTGGCTTTCTCGACCATTTTCCCCTGGTGAAGCACCATTATCTTATCGCTAAAGTGGCGAATGATGTTCATGTTATGGGAGACAAAGATATAGGATAAGCCCATCTCTTGCTGCAGCTTAAGCAGCAGGTTCAGGATCTGTGAACGTACGGATAGATCTAAAGCTGTCAGTGCTTCATCAGCAATAATAATTTTTGGATCTAGCATTAATGCGCGCGCTACGGCTACGCGCTGCTTCATCCCTTCTGAGATCATATGGGGATAAAAATCAGCGTGTTCAGGCAACAACCCTACTTTTTTCAACCGGTCAACCACCTGATTTCGTCTGGCGTGTTTATCTAAATTGGTATTGAATCGCAGCGGTTCATCCAGTAATTCACCCACGGTTAGCCTTGGGTTTAATGAGGTGTTGGGGTCTTGGAATATCATTCTAATCAGTTTACAACGTTGCTTTAGATTGCGAGACTCTAACACTTCGCCTTCAAACAGTATTTCACCGCTAGAGCGTTCTTCTGCCCCCACTAATATTCTTGCTAGGGTGCTTTTTCCTGAGCCAGTTTCACCCACGATCGCTAAGGTTTCACCGCGATTTAACTCGAAGGATATGGGCTCAAGTGCTTGGTTATATTGGCGCTTAAACCCCTTATAGCCCGAGAAGAAGGTTTTACTTAGTTGATTAACTTTTAGTAAGGGGCTCGTCATGGCATGGCTCATTATGGTAAGGGAAGTGGCAAGCGAAATAACGGTCTTTTTGGTGGCATAAACTGGGCTGATTAACGCAGTGCTTTTGTGCCTGTGGGCAACGCGGCCCCAGCCGGCAACCAATAGGCAGATGCTGCAAAGCGGGTGCTGAGCCTGGTAGCGTGTGCATCATGGTTTTATGGTGTTCGGCATTTGAGTAGTCTGGGATATTATCCAGCAGAGCCTTAGTATAAGGGTGATAAGGCTGTGCGATAACATCTGCAGTGGGGCCAGACTCCATTATCTGGCCGCTATACATCACTGATAACCGATCGCACCATTGAGAGAGTGTTTCCAGTTCATGACTGATAAGCAAAATTGACACGTTTTGCAATTGGTTGAGCTTACTTAATAAACGGAAGATCTGCGCTTGAGTACGCAGCTCCATCGAGTTGGTCGGCTCATCGGCGATGAGTAGCCTTGGTTTATTTGCCACGGCAATCGCTATCATCACCTTTTGGCATTCACCGTCGGATAACTCCCAAGCATAGCTAGACATCACTTTTTGGGTGTTTTTTATCCCTACTTTGTGTAGCCACTGTTGCGCATTGATTCGCTTATCAGCTGCACGCTTCCACCAAGAGATGGTTTTGTTTTCTGGCATGGCTTCTATTAATTGTGCACCAACAGATATCGCGGGATCTAAACTGCTCATGGGATCTTGAAATATCATTGCCATTTCGCATCCCATTAAGGCCCGTCGCTGCCTAGCGCTCATCTCCATGAGGTTCTGTCCATCCCACATCATGCGATCCGCTTGTACGGTCCAGTTGTGCCCAGGAATGCCCAAAATTGCTTTCGCTAGCAGAGTGCGTCCAGAGCCCGATTCACCCACTAAACCGTGGATCTCTCCAGGATTTAGGGTCAAACTTACGCGCTCAAGGGCTTTGACTCGCCCATGCGGCGTATCGAGTTCGATGGTGAGATTTCTAATATCCAATAATGGCATTTGCTTTGCTCACTAATTTCGAATGGGTGATAGGGCTGAGCGCAACCCATCACCCACTAAGTTAATCGCTAATACACTGCATAGAATTGCCACTCCAGGAATTGTCACCGTCCATGGGGCGGTTAATAGGTTGTCCATGCCTTGGGATACCATAGCGCCCCATTCAGGACTCGGTGCCTGAGCGCCTAGGTTAAGGAAGCCCAATGCGGCAATATCCAAAATCGCCGCTGAGATCCCTAAAGTGGTTTGAATAATCATGGTGTCTGAGATGTTAGGTAATATCACGTACCAAAAAATCTGCAATGGATTGGCGCCATCCAGACGCGCAGCGGTTACATACTCTTTTTGTAACTCTTCATGCACGGCTTGGTGGATTGCCCTAACAAACTGTGGTGTCAATGCGATACCCACGGCCCAAAACACATTACTCAGCCCAGGTCCGGTTATCGCTACCACCAAAATGGCCATCAATAGTGATGGGATTGATAACAGCGCGTCCAGTAGGTGACTTAATATGCTGGATTTTAATCCCTTCATCATGCCGGAAATTGAGCCGATGATAAATCCTAAGAATAATGCTGTTATGACGATACCGAGCGCCATACCGAAGGTGAGGTGCGCACCATGCAAAAGGCGGCTAAAGATATCACGCCCCAGATCGTCCGTGCCTAGAAAGTGTTCGACTGTCCCAGCAGGATCCCATGATGGAGCCAATAGCAGCGCATGGGGATCTTGATGTTCTGGTGAGTAAGGGGCAATAAACGGCCCAAACAAGGCTAACAACAGCAGCGACACCACAGCCCAAAGCCCTGCAAAGGCAAATGGATTATCGGTGAACGCTGACCATATTCTGGATGCCGGCGAAGGAATATGATCTTCTTGATAGATCTTAATTTGCGGCATAGAGCTCTTTCCTGCTTATGGGATTTAGGGCGGTGTGCATAATCTCTATCAAGATACTTAAAAAGATAATGAGCAGCGCGACCGATAAAATGCCCCCCTGTATCACAGTGTAGTCGCGCTGGTAGATACCCGATACCAGCCAGGCGCCAACACCTGGCCAGCTAAATATCACCTCGACGACCATGGCATAACTGGCAAATGCGCCGAGCATCAGGCCAAGGTTTTTTAACACAGGAATGAAGGCGTTGGGCAGTGCGTGGCGCATTACTATGGTTGATGTATGTAACCCCCTAGCTTCTGCTGCCTTGATATAGGTTTCTTCCATGATTGTCATCATGGCGCTACGGGTAATGCGCACAACTACGGTAAATGGCAGCACGGCAAGGGTGACCGCGGGCAAAATAATGTGCTGTAATGCATCAAGAAACGCTGATAACGCGTACTTAGAATCAGAGAGTAAGGTATCAATAAGCAAAAAGCCGGTAACGGAATCAATTTCGTAAAGTAAATTGATTTGGCCTGAGATAGGCAGCCAGCCTAGCTGTACGCCAAACCACAGTGAAAGTGTTAATCCTAGCCAGAAAACCGGAATAGAATACCCTGTCAACGTGATGGCCATAATACTGTGCTGAGTGATTTTATTGGTACTTAATGAGGCTAATACGCCCAGAGGAATACCAAATAGCACCGCAATGAGCCCAGCGAAGAAACCCAATTCAAAACTCGCTGGTAGGACTGCCGTTAATTCATCCAATATCAAATTTTGAGATGTTGACGATAGTCCAAGGTCGCCATCGAGTCTTTGTTGTAGATAGGCAATAAACTGACTGATTTGACCATCATTGAGTCGGTAATCTTGAGTGATCCTTGTTATTTGTTGTGCTGTCGGTTGTTGAACGCCAGTCAATGCAGCGATGCGATCTACTGGGAACTTGCTTACAGCGATAAACATCACAATAAAGAGGATCAGTGAGGTAGCCAAAAAAAGATTTAAGCGTCGAATAAGGTAGCGAATCATCTATTGTATACCTCGTTCATCTATAGCTGTCGTTGCTGCTTGGGTCGTGTTGGTAAAGGAAATCCCCCCAAACGGCGTTAGTTTTGATTGAGTCACATTTTTATTTTTTACGACTAAGCGTGTCGCATGAGCAAACGGGATGAGTGGAACTTGCTGAGCAATCTGCTGCTCGGCTTGCTGGTAAAAGGCGGAACGTTTGAGCTTGTCGGTCGTGGATTTTGCCGATTCTAAAATGGCGTCGAATGCAGGGTCGCACCAGCGAGAACGGTTACTATTTGATTCGACAGAGGCACAACTCAATATTGGGGTAAAGAAGTTATCAGGATCACTGTTGTCGGCGTTCCAGCCTATCAATACCGAGTCATAACTGTGTTTACTCAATTTTTGATTAAACACACTCCAGTCATAAGTGATGATATTAACTTTTACGCCAATATTGGCCAAATCCGCTTGGATCAGTTCCGCCGTCTTATGGGCATTGGGGTTATATATTCGGGCGACGGGTATCGCCCAAATATCTATGGTCAGATCCGTAACGCCAGCTTCTGCCAGTAAACGCCGAGCTTTAGCAGGGTCGTATTGAGTAATGCTGGTGTTTGATGAGTATGCCCAAGACAATGGAGGCAGCATTCCCACAGCCTCTACTGCAGTTTTTTGATACACAGCGCGCAGGATATTCTCTTTGTCTATTGCGTGCGCAAGGGCTCTACGTACTCTGACGTCATTCAGCGGGATCCGCTCGGTATTAAGTGCCCAGAACGCCACATTAAAACCGGGAATAGAATCTACTTCTAAGGTTTCTTTATCAATCACAACAGGTAACTCACCCGCTTTAGGGAGGGCCGAAATATTGCAATCCCCGGTGATCAATTTTGCTAAACGTGTGGTGCTTTTAGGCGTGATATCAAAAACGACTTGCTCAACCTCTGGGGTAAGGCGCCAGTAATTTTTATTGCGGTAATAGCGAATATAGTCGTTTTTCACATATTGAATCAGTCTAAATGGACCTGTGCCAATCGCGAGCCTATCTATCTGAGCTTGTTCATTCATTTTAGTCAGTTGATCGGCATACTCTTTTGATAAGATAACGGCGAAGCCGGTTGCCAAATTTGACAAGAAAGAAGCATCTTTACGATTTAAGTGAAAAGCCACTTGGTAGTCAGAAACCTTTTCAATTTTTCCGATGAGATCGGTAAAACCGATACTTTGGAAAAAAGGATAACCCGTCTTAGACACGTCATGATAGGGATGAGTACTATCTATGATTCGATTAAATGAGAACAGTACGTCGTCGGCATTGAAATTACGGGTGGGAGAAAAACTGTCTGAATGATGAAACTGAACGCCTTGTCTTAAATGAAACGTGTAAACCTTTTCATCGTCGCTAATATCCCAAGATGTGGCCAGAGAGGGGATCAATTCGCCAAATTTAGCATCATAATCGAGTAAGCCATCGTAAAGTTGCTGCGACGTAGCATCCACTGTTGTACCTGAGGTGACAAGCTGCGGGTTAAAGGATTCGGGATTACCCTCGGAACAATAGACTAAACCGGATGGAACTCGAGTTGGGCCACAAGCCGATAACAGCAACACTATGGTGCATCCAAGTGTTGAACCAAACGTGAGACGCTTTATCAGGTCTTTCATCAATAGATGTAATATTTTTTTGAATGAAGAGTTTCATTTTAACAGTGCTATAGAGCTAGGAGCAAACACCATCTACTCCTAGCCAGCTTTATTTATCCAATAAATTGTACTTTTTCAAAATTCCACGCAGTTGATGATAGCTAAGACCAAGTAATTCAGCGGTTTTTTTCTGATTATATTGTCCAACTTCCAAGGCTTGCTTTAGCAAATTGGTTTCTTGGCTTTCACAGTGGGTTTTGAAGTCGAGCGGAAAATCAACTTTGGGAACTGTGATGGCTTGTGATTCTGGGTCAGGTTGAGATGTTGGCGTGTCGCTATGTTCAACTTGCGGTTGCTGTCTCGATTTGGTTTTTACGCGTTGTGTGGGGCGATAGGGTGACGAAAATGGGTCGATAACAATGCTATCAATGGCTGCGTGAAGGTCTGTATTACGGTACACGCTGCGTTCTACGACGTTTTTCAACTCACGAATATTACCTGGCCAGCTATATTCCATAAGCTGCTCAACGGCATTTGAGGTAAACCCATCAAACAGTTCATGTTTAAGTTGCCTTGCCATGCCAATCGCAAAGTATTCAGCCAGCGGCATAATATCTTCTTTTCGATGCCTTAGTGGCGGTAAGGTGATCACATCAAAGGCCAAACGGTCGAGTAGATCGGCTCGAAATTCGCCCGCATCAGCTAAAGAGGGCAGATCTTCATTCGCTGCACACACCAGTCGAACGTCAGTTTGTACCGTTTTGCTCCCGCCAACCCGTTCAAACTCACCATATTCTATGACTCGTAATAATTTTTCCTGAATAAGCCCTGAGGTATTGGCGAGTTCATCAAGAAACAGAGTGCCGCCATCGGCACGCTCAAAACGGCCTTCATGCTTCTTGCTTGCGCCAGTAAATGCGCCAGCATCATGGCCAAATAATTCACTTTCAAGTAAATTTTCGCTTAATGATGAGCAATTTAGTTTAATGAAACTTTGATCCCACCGCTGAGAAAGGTAATGTAAACGCTCGGCGATCAATTCTTTACCTGTACCGCGCTCACCGATAATGAGCACAGGTTTAGAGAGAGGCGCAATTTTTGAAACGTGTTCTAACACTTCAAGTAGCGCATTCGATGAACCAATAAGATTGTCTTGCTGAAATTGAGTAGCCACAGTAAATTTTAGTCTTTCACGCTAATTATTGGTGAAATTAATAATATGTTCCTGAGGAATTAAAATAAAGTAAAAGTTAAAATATTGTTTAAGTTGCTGTATATTAAGGGTTAGTAAAAGTTGGCACGCTAAATGTATTATTCTTTGCGACACCAACGTTAATTTAGAGGACAGTATTATGGGAATTTTCTCTCGCTTCGCAGATATCATCAACTCGAATATCAGCGCATTACTTGATAAAGCCGAAGATCCAGAAAAAATGGTTCGCCTTATCATCCAAGAAATGGAAGACACCTTAGTTGAAGTACGTTCAACGTCAGCCAAAGTGCTTGCCGAGAAGAAAGAGATTCTTCGTCGTATCGCTAAAGTGCAAGAGCAAGTGCAAGATTGGCAGGATAAAGCGGAATTGGCTTTATCGAAAGATCGTGAAGACTTAGCTAAAGCTGCATTGCTTGAAAAGCAGAAAGCCAGTGAATTGGCTGCTACGCTAGAACAAGAGCTAGTTGTTGTTGAAGAGCAGATTAATCGCTTGAAAGAGGAAGTTAATCTACTTCAAGAAAAGTTAGCCGATGCTAAAGCACGTCAAAAGACGATTATCATGCGCAAGCAGACAGCCTCTTCACGCTTAGAAGTTAAGCGTCAGCTAGATTCAAGTAAAATTGATAATGCTATGAGCAAGTTTGAGCAATATGAGCGTCGAGTTGAAGGGCTAGAGTCACAAGTCGAATCTTATGACTTGGGCAACCAAAAGACACTAAATGATGAGTTTGCTGCATTAGAAGCTGAAGATTCAGTGAACGCTGAGCTTGAAGCATTGAAAGCTAAAGTCAACGCAAGCAAAACAAAAAAGCAAACTAAATAACAACGATTCTGAGGTGAGTTATGGATATGGACTTATTAATAGCCCCGATTATTATCTTTATGATAGTGGTGGCGCCCATCTGGCTAATTCTACATTACCGTAGTAAGCGCCAAGTGAGCCAGGGACTCACTGAAGAAGAGTTTACTCAGCTCAATGAGTTAATCGGCAAAGCAGATAAAATGGCCCTACGCATTGAAACATTGGAAGCGATTTTAGATAGCGAGGCCCCACAATGGAGAAATCGAGATGAGCGAATCTAACGGACGACCCTTATATCGAATCCCCGAGTCAGGAAAGATAGCCGGAGTATGTGCAGGGATAGCAGACTACTTCAACTTTGAAACCTGGTTAGTGAGAGTGGTCGCCGCATCGATATTTTTGCTTGGGGGATCGGGAATTATCTTCATCATCTATGTGCTACTTTGGATGATATTAGATATTAAACCTGGCAGCGCAAAGAACAAGCAACAGCACAAAGAGATAGAAGTTAAGAAAAAGGTTTGGCAAGCAGGAGAGCCTGCCAAAGCAGCGTTAAGGGATGTAAGTAGTCAATTTAGGCATTTGGAAATGAGACTGCAAAACCTTGAGCGTCACGTAACATCTGATAGCTTCGATCTCAAACGAGAGATCAATAATCTTTAATCCTTTCAATGGGCGGTCTATTCCGCCCTTTAACGCGTCTAAGATATAGGTTATGAATTCATTTAACCGCTCATTGAAACAGCTTTCTCAGCACTCTCAGTCCCTGATTAAACGCACTACCGATAATCATATCCGTTTAGCTGTAACAGGTTTATCAGGTGCCGGCAAAACCGCATTCATTACCGGGTTAGTGAATCAATTATTACATAGTGGTGCAGGGGGCTCGCTTAATGCCTTACCATTGTGGCAGGTCGCTCGTGACGAACGACTCTATGGCGTTAAGCGCGCCATGCAACCCGATATGACTATAGCCAGTTTTGACTATGAGGCGGCGATGAGTGCACTTGGTGATATCACGCCCCATTGGCCAGCATCGACCCGCAGCATTAGTGAACTGAGGTTAGCTATTCGGTATCAACCTCTCAAAGGGTTGCGCGCTAAATTTACCGACAGTGCCACACTGTTTTTAGATATTGTCGACTATCCTGGCGAGTGGCTGCTTGATTTACCTATGCTCAAGCTATCTTATCTGCAATGGTCGCAACAGCAGCTTAAGCGACAATCAATGCTGGCGCTGAGTGAGCATTATCAGCCTTTTATTAATGCGTGTAAGTCGATTGCGTTGAGTGAAAATGCAGAAGAGCAAACGCTTAAAGATATTGCCAAGCTGTATCAAACGCTGTTGGTCGACAGTGTCGAAACCCATGGTTTCTATAATGCCCAACCAGGACGAATGTTATTGCCAGGTGAGCTTGTTGATACACCGATTCTGGCTTTTTTCCCCTTGTTAGGCACAATTGATGCGCAGGTTGATGAGTTAGAAAAAAGCCCCAAGGCGTCTTACTATCATGTGTTGAAAAGCCGCTATCAAAGTTACGTTGCAGAGGTGGTGAAACCCTTCTATCGCGATTATTTTGCCAAGTTCGATCGTCAAGTGGTATTGGTGGACTGTTTTACGCCACTTAATCGTGGCAAGGCCCAATTTGAAGATATGAAAAGTGCACTTGATGGCATTATGGAAAGCTTTAATTTTGGTCAATCAAATATTCTTAAACGACTGTTTTCACCACGCATCGATAAATTACTGTTTGCAGCGAGTAAGGTTGATCATATCACCCGAGATCAGCAGGGCAATGTTCTGTCGTTATTGACACAGCTTGTTAAGCAGAGTCAACAACATGCGCAATTTGAAGGCTGTAACGTAGAAGTGATGGCGATCAGTGCGATAAAAGCAACCGCCCACGGCATGGTGCAAAGTGGCACTAAGCAAGTTGAGGTGGTAAAGGGGGGGGATTTGGTCACAAATCAAGCGGTCACACTGTTTCCTGGTGAGGTACCAAAGCAACTACCTCAAGGCGGATTTTGGACGGATCAAGGCTTTGAATTTGTTAATTTTGCGCCGCCACAATTACCGTCAACGCAAGGTGATGTTCATTTTGAACACATTAGACTTGATCACCTATTGCAATACCTTGTCGGCGATAAGCTTAACTAAGCCACTAAGTGTGGAGCCTAGGACAGATAATGACTAAACACACCCAGTCTATAGCGAAGAAACAAGTTTTTGATCATGTAACGGTTACCGAAGTTACACCTTTGCGTGAAGCAGAGCATTTTGACGGCAACGAGCTATTGCCTGAACCCGTCGCAGAGATTTCAGAGAGCGACATAGAGCTGTTATCTGAGCGAGCGGATATGGGCGTCCAAGGTTTGCGAACGCACAAGAAGCGCCGCTGGTCTTGGCTAGCTAAGGGCACGTTATTCGGTCTGATAGCATTGGTCATCAGTGAGACCGTATTGTCTTTGATGCAAGCATGGCAGCAGAGTCCGTGGCTGTTTGGTCTGTATGCCAGTGTTACCTCGATTATTCTGCTGTGGGTCAGCAATATCGTTTACGGCGAATGGCGTCAGTTGAAACGTCTTAGAGGCGTTGAAGAAGCACAGCAGGTTAGTGAGCGCTTAGCACTGAGTATGCAAATCGGTGAAGCGACTCCATTTATTGATAATATTTTAGCCAAATTGCCGTCTGATATCGATACCAGCAAATATGCACATCATGTCAGAGAAGAGCACAACGACGCCGAGAGAGTGCTGTTATTTGAATCCACAGTGCTAAACAGTATCGATGTTAAAGCTAAAAAATTAGTCCACCGTTATGCCACTGAGTCAGCATTATTGTTAGCGGCAAGTCCGCTCGCGGTATTGGATATGGCCATCATCTTGTGGCGTAACCAAAAGATGATCCGTGAGTTAGCCCGCTGCTATGGTATCGAGCTTGGTTATTGGAGTCGTATTAAGCTAATTAAATCAGTGATCACCAACATTATTTATGCGGGTACCAGTGAGGTTGTAACCGATATAGGCACCCAACTCTTGTCGCTCGAGTTGTCTGGTAAGGTTTCGGCAAGAATGGCCCAAGGTTTAGGTGGTGGCTTACTCACAGCGCGTCTGGGATATCAGACCATGGCCCTATGCCGACCCGTAGCATTTAACGCAGAGTCTCGGCCGAAGTTGACAAAAATCCACACTGCATTGCTCGGTGAACTGAAAGACTTCTCCTTGTCTGCCTTAAGTAAAACCACCAGCCGTAACAAAGATTTTACATCTCGTTAGTGCTTAATTATTGCCAATAGGTTTACCTTAACGTCATAAACGGTTCAAGGTAGCAGACCGCTCTCATTCAACCCTAACAATAACAGTGAGCGGTGACCTCGGAGATTGTTATGCAAGAAAAATGGAAGCTTGCCACTAAGGTAATTCATGCTGGGCACCAAAAAAATGACAAGGGCGCGTTAGTGTCACCGCTGTATCAGTCAGCAACTTTTGTGTTTGATAGTGCAGAGCAAGGGGGAGAGCGCTTCGCTGGAGAACAAGAGGGGTATATCTATACTCGCCTCGGTAACCCAACCACCGCAGAGTTTGAGCGCAAAATAGCCGCGTTGGAAGGGAGTGAATCGGCTGCGGCAACTGCATCAGGCATGGCCGCCGTCTCGGCAGCATTACTGGTTAACCTGAGTTGTGGTGACCACCTGGTTGCATCAAAAGCGGTCTACGGCTGCACTTACGCCTTAATGACCGAACAATTTAAAAAATTTGGTATTGAAGTCACGTTAGTGGATTTTTGCGATCTTGACGCCATCAAAAAAGCAATTCAACCCAACAGTAAAGCCTTGTTCTGTGAAACACCGGTTAATCCTCATCTGGACGTTTATGATCTCCGTGCTATCGCCAAGATAGCGCAACAACATCAGTTGGTGAGTATTGTCGATAACACTTTTATGACGCCGCTACTGCAGCGACCACTTGAGTTTGGTATCGACATGGTGATCCACAGTGCAACCAAATACCTCAACGGTCATGGTGATGTGATAGCAGGTGTCGTGTGCGGCAGCGATGAGATGATCCATAAGGTTAAGTATGAAGTGTTGAAAGACATTGGCGGTGTTTTATCACCTCATGATGCGTGGCTAATTTTACGTGGACTTAAAACATTGGATGTGAGGTTAACGCGCCATTGTGATAGTGCGGAGCGGATTGCTGAGTATTTAGCGTCACACAGTCAGGTCTCCCGAGTCTATTATCCTGGTTTGCCTAACCATCCTGGGCGTAAGCTACTTGGCACCCAGATGCGACGTGCTGGCGGGGTTATCGCCTTCGAGCTTGATGGCGATTTAGCCGCTGCGGTTGGGTTTGTTAATCGACTTAAAATGTTTACTATTGCCGTGAGTTTAGGCGATGCCGAATCTCTGATACAGCATCCCGCCTCGATGACCCATTCTCCCTATTCGCCAGAGGAGCGCCATGCTGCCGGTATTAGTGATAACCTCCTGCGGATCTCTGTGGGTTTAGAAGACGTTGAAGATATTATTGCTGATTTAGAGCAGGCATTTAGTTAGCGTTATAAGGCGGTCGGTTGTGAGGTTAACCGACCGCTTAACGTTTAGATGGTCCAGAATAGATGGGCGATAATGTAGAGGACTAACATACTGATGAAGTTAATGATCACCCCCGCCCGCATCATCTCCGACTGCTTAATAAAGCCAGAACCATAGACGATGGCATTTGGTGGCGTGGCAACCGGGAGCATAAACGCACAAGAGGCAGCGATACCGATTAAAACTGATAGCATTATAGGTGATAACCCTAAGGCTTCAGCGATTGCCGCAAACACGGGAACAAGTAAGGCTGCGCTAGCTGTATTACTGGCAAATTCGGTGAGCATCACCACAAAAAAGATCACCGCAAAGGTGAACAATGCCATATGAGTATTGCCAAAAATATCCGTAACCCAATGGGCCAAAAACACACTGGTTCCCGTTGTTTTTAAAATAGCACTTAGGGTTAAGCCACCACCGAAAAGAATCAGTACGCCCCAATCTGTGGTTTTTTCTATCTTTTTCCACTGCACTAGCCCAAGGCCAGCAAGCAACACGACAGCGCCTAGTGCAACGATGGTATCAAATTGTGCTATGCCTCCAAGTGCCGCCGAAATCGGTTTACTGAATATCCAACAGCCTACTGTGGCGATAAAAATCACTAAGGTTAGTTTTCCTGTCATCCCCAACTGCTCTTTGCTTTGAGGAATTGTGCATACCACGTTTAGGTTTGGTTTAAGGTAAAGGTATAGTGCTATGAGCATCGCTGGGAGCATCAGTGCAACCGTTATCAAGCCAAACTCCAGCCAGTCGGCAAAGCTTAGACCAACCTGCGCGGCAGCAATGGCGTTGGGTGGACTCCCGACCAAGGTGCCAATACCACCAATGTTGGCAGAATATGCAATACCAAGCAGCATGAACAGGTAGGTGTTTCGATGCTCCTTAATGTCCAACTGCTGCAAGATGCCTAATGCCAGAGGCAGCATCATGGCGGCCGTTGCTGTGTTGCTGATCCACATAGATAACAGCGCCGTTATACCAAATAGCATCATGCAGGCGATGCTGAGTTTGCCTTTAGATGCGGTGAGAACTTTATGGGCAATGCGTCTATCTATTCCTTGATGATTTAACGCCGCGGCGAGCACAAAGCCACCGAAAAACAAGTAGATGATTGGATTAGCAAAGTTACTCATAGCGGTTTTAGTTTCAAAAACCCCGAGTAACACCCCCATGATAGGGATCAGTATTGCCGTGACACTAATGTGGATCGCTTCGGTTAACCAAAGGATTGCGGCAAAGATAAGAATAGAGAGTCCAGTATTTACGCCAGATTCAAATGGTAAAAAATTATACAGCAGAAAAAATAAGCCGATATTAGCAAACAAAATGAGTAACTTGTTTTGCGTTGATGCGTTAGTTTCACTCACTGGCATAGCCGAAGTATTTTCTAAGGTCATGTAGGGTCCTTATTGTCGTTATTATATAGAGGGTCAACGGAATGAGCGGGTGAGCATGCAGGACTAATTGATTGCGTTTCAAAGATATAATCTGTACTGCAATATGGACTAAACGTGGTTTACCGCTTGCAGTTTCTTTGCGTAATTCGTTGTTAGGTTTCCGACAGTCTAATGCAGAGGCTAGCAGTGCCATATACTCGTTGACACGACACACTAGCTCAGTAATTACTCACTGCAAAATGATTTATTTCGTCATAAATTTTCCAAATTGAACGGTTATAAATGTGTGCTAGATGCAACAAAAGGGCTGAATTTAGCCGTTGATCACTGAATTCAGACTGCGAAAGATCATATTTTTTTTCATGGCGCGTAAAAATCATTCATATTGCTAATCTTCTGAAAGAAATAGAAAAACAATTACCGTGATCCTGGTCACTGCGTGGCGGGGCGCTCGGTGCTGAGGGTCACGTATTGGCGTAACTTTTGAACTTGTTCTATGTTTTTAATGCGGCCAAGGAAAAGGATTGCTGGCTGTATGTTTATTAATATGGATTAAAAGGAGACGATTATGAAAATGTCATTTCTTGGCGTGCTCGTTGCAGCAGCGCTAATGGTAGCCCCAGCACTTGCCGCAGAAAAAGTTACGCCACAGTCTGAAGTATCCAAAACCCTCACCCAAATGGAGGCGGTAAACATTAATACTGCTAGCGCTGAACAGCTAACTCAACTTAAAGGTGTTGGCGAAAGCAAGGCGCAGGCTATTATTGAATATCGTAAAGCGCATGGTGGCTTTAAAAACCTGGATGAATTAACGCAGGTTAAGGGGATCGGCCCCAAACTACTTGAGCAAAATAGAGCCAGTTTAAAGTTGTAAAAATGGTGGTTGAAGGTATCGTTAAATGCCCGCGTCAGCGGGCATTTGTATAGAGAATCAGCAGTTAACAACAAAGCATCAGTAACATCACGATATTCACTTGATTGCTGAGCCACCATAGTAGATAATGCTCGCCGTCTTAAAGAGAACATCTTTAAGAATCTATGGTGACCCTAGGGTCCCCCCGCAATGATAACCTGTGAACTCGGCCAGGCCCGGAAGGGAGCAACCGCAGCAGGCGACTCATGTGCCGGGGTGTGGCTCTAGGGAAACCTCCAAAACTCCCCTTTCTTATTTATGAATCCAAAGTCGCTCTCTGATTTTACAAAATAACTGACCTTTTCAGCTGTAACCTATAAATCGGCCTAGTTTTACAATTCCTGTGTACCACCTCATCAGAAAATATGACGTATTGGCTTATAAGGGAACAACCGCAGCAAGTTACTCATGTGGCTTATATAGTCAATGTGTGGTTCTAGGGTAACCTCCAAACTAAATTCTAATCAAAGGCTTATCTCATAAATACCTCAGGTGATACACTTGGTGGTACACTCGATGAGAAATAGTTTATCTAAAACTCCCCCATATTAGTTTCAATCTCGGTTTTTATTTGGCTGTAATGCTAATAGATTTTTCATGCTAGAGGTGATCCCTTACGCATTTTCTTCTTTCTGTAAGTTTGCTTTTAAAAATGCTCTGGATTTTTCCAGTGCAGTTTGTATCTCTTCTTTCATCCGCTTGAGTTCGTTATAGTCTTCAAAAAAGTAGGTGTCGACCAAGTGCCGGATGTAACGAACGGGGAGTTGATTGAGGGTTACGCAACAGAGATCCGCTAAATAATCTTCTGGCAGTTCATCCATTAAACCTTCGTCCGATAACATTTCCATGAGTAAGACTTCATAATAATTTCGAATTTCTAATTGCATAAGCTTGTCTCCAATCGGTCGGTGTCAGATCATTAAAGCACAATCTAGTTTGCTACCATAATTTATTGGCGGCAATAAAAACTTGGGCATGTCTTTTAGATAATTCTAGTGGCTGTTTGCTGTATCCGCCTCCTATTACACAAGCTATTGGTATATTTAAAGCTTTTGCCATACTTAATACCAATAGGTCCCGCTCAAAAATCCCCTGAGTTGAAAGCGCTAAATGTCCCAAGTCATCCTGTTGATGCACATCAACGCCTGCATCATAGATGATAAGATCAGGCTGGTGGAGACGTATAACAAGGGCCAAAGTCTGGGTTATCGTTTCAAGATAAAGCGCGTCACCGCTACCTCGTTCGAGTTCAATATCATGATCTGACCGCTGTTTTCTAGCTGGGAAGTTCTCTTGGCAATGGACTGAACAGCTAATGATATCAGGGTAGGCTTGGGCCATTGTCGCGGTCCCATCCCCTTGATGTACATCGCAATCGAAGATCAGCACTTTTTCAATATCACTGCGGGCGAGTGAATGTACAGCCCCGGCAATTAAGTCATTAAAGACACAGTAGCCACTACCAAAATGATAATGAGCATGGTGGTAGCCGCCACTTAACTGAAGTGCAATGCCTTGAGACATTGCGAGATCACAAGCAAGCATGGTTCCGCTTACCGAATGAAAACTGCGTGTCAGGAGTCCGTCGCTTAGCGGAAAACCTAAGCGTCGAATCGCTTGAGGTGAGAGCTTTTTTGTTAAGAACTGTGCCACATAATCGGGACAATGAATCTGTTTTAAAAACTCAATGTCGACCGAAGATGGTGTGTGAAAATCGTCTTTATCAGCCAATTTATGCTCAAGCAGAAATTGATAAAGCCGTTGGTATTTACTCGTTGGAAAGCGGTGCTGAGAAGGTAACGCCAGCTGGGAATAGCTGGCGTGATAGATAAGCGGGGGCATTAGGGTGGTATTAAAGCTGTTGAATAGCCCAGCTCATAAACTCTTTACGTGTTTTATCATCAGCATGCAACCACCAGTATTGTAGCATTTGCTGCGCATGTTCAGCTGATGCAGCGTCGTTTGCTGGCAGTGTAGTAGGCACAGCCGTAGGAAGCGTTGCCGCCTCTACTTGGGTTTTAGCTGCTACCGGTGGCGGTGTTGTAACCGCAGACGCTGTGACGGCTGCTCCCGTTGCTGCCGCCGCAGCTACTTCGATATCTTGGCCATTGTCGCCACCAAACAATTTTCCTACAAAGGTTTCCTCGGTGAAATTAGTTTGAGTGACTTTATAGTTGACGCTGCCACCATCATTGCGGGTGATGATTACTTGCGGTGATTTTGCAAAAGACTTTGGACGTTTAACGACTTCACCTTCTGCAGGTTGCAATGTGTAGTCATGCTCACCATCTACGTTTAGCGTGACGATAAAAGGTGATGATTTAACAAAGCTTTCACTGTCACTGAAATCATCTTGAACCATGTCATGATAACGGATAGCTATTTTATGGCTTCCCGGAGTTAAATCCAGATCGGATTTATGGTTAAACAGACTGCCTTCAATTTTCTTTCCGTCAATTGCGAGATATTCAAATGCCATTGGGATGGTTAGATTTGCAGCCATGGCCGATGAGGCACCAAGCAGAGCGATTAAAGCGGTGATTGGCATGATGGATTTCATTGTTGCTCCTTAACGATTCTGACTCTTATACGGGCGTTCAAACGCCTGAATGCGATCTTCTATATAGCTAATAGCTTGTCGACACTTCCCTAAGCGACGATGGACTAAAAGTATCTCATTTTGCAGTGCAATTTTGTCAGCACTATGACAGTTTTCAAGCTTTGATTGTAAATTTTCAATTTTTTGTTCAAATGTTTGAACCCAGTTCATATGTTTATTGAGTTCATCATACAATTGATGACTATTGTGCATCACACCTGTAGCAATCCACCCAAAACCGCTTTCTGCATGGGACTGTTGACGACGCTTTTTAGCGTTGGCAAATCGTGATGCGCGCTGTTGTTCAGCAGATTTCACGTTTAACGTTGTCGTGTTAAGAGCTCGGCGAACGGCTGTAAATCTGTCTTGGATCCCTTCACAGCTTAACAATATAGTGTCAGTCGAGATATTCCCCTTTAGTAGCTTTTCCAATTGGGAAATCTTTTTACTCAGTTGGCCAATACATGGCGCTAATTGTGCGCCAGTTTGATTGAATAGCCCTTCGTTAAAACGTTCAGTATCTTGCAATAGATTGCGCTGGCCTTTGACCAATTGGCTGTCGTGTTGCAGTACTTCCTGTTCTAACTGTTTGAGTTGGACTCGTAAACGTTGGATTAGTTCAGCGTTTTTCATGCCCATGCACTCCAAGCGAGGTTTATTGCCATTAAAATCACTATGGTGATAAATAGCGGTCTGATAAAGGATACGCCAAATTTTATCGCCGTTCTTGCGCCGACAAAGGAACCTAACATCATACATAACCCCATCGATAAACCTATGGTGATATTGACTTGCCCCAGAGCAAAGAAAACCACAAGGGACGTTAGGTTGCTGATGCAAGTCATCGATCTCGCTAATCCACAGCTTTCGAGCACGGGTAACTTATATTGTGACACACTACTGATGGTCCAAAATGCGCCAGTACCTGGGCCAGCAAAACCATCATAAAAACCTAATAACAGTCCCTGAATCCACTGTTTTACTTTTGCGGGAGCTTGAGTCGGCGCGCTAAACGAAGGTGAGCCCATTGCGTTGGGTTTTACCAGCGTGTAGATAGCAATAAATATGATCATCAAGGGTAACCATTTTTCAAGCCATTGATTATCTATTAAATAGACGACACCAGTACCAAATATTGCTCCGATAAATGTCGCGATGGCGGCCTGGTACCAAAATCTTGGGGTAAAAAACTGTTGCTTATAATAGGTAAATGCCGACATGGAGGAGCCAAAGCTCGCCGCGAGTTTATTAGTGCCTAAGGCAACATGGGGAGGAATGCCGGTGGTTAATAGCGCCGGAATAGAGAGTAATCCGCCACCACCAGCAACCGCATCAATAAAGCCAGCGATAAACCCGATCGCGGCAAGAATCGCCCAGCTGCTCGGTTCTAACAATAAATCCAATGGTGATCCTATTCTATAACTTGGCGAAAGGGGGGCAGTGCATCGAGTAGTGACTTTCCATATCGCTTAGTGACGAGTCGACGATCCAAAATGGTTATTCTACCGTAGTCTTCCTCTTTACGTAGTAATCTACCACAACTTTGAATCAGTTTACGCGACGCATCGGGAATCGTTAATTGTAAGAACGGATTTCCGCCCTTAATTTTTACATATTCTGCGTGCGCCTGTTCTACTGGCGAGGTGGGGACGGCAAAGGGCAATTTAGTAATAATTAAGTTGGTGAGGTAGTCACCCGGTAAGTCTAACCCTTCAGAAAAGCTGCCAGTGCCAAAGATGATGCTGACGTCACCAGCGTCACAGCGCTGTTTATGGGTGCTCAGTAGTTGTTGGCGCGAGTCTTCACCTTGTATGAGCAGTGGTACTTTAATTTTAGGCCGCACAATATCCGATACTTTTTCCATCTGCCAATAGGATGCGAACAGCACTAATGTCGCGGTTTCACCCTCGATAAGCTGTAATATTTGCTCGGCTAGCTCGTCTGTGTAGCGATCGTCCGTTGGCTCGGTGCGCATTTGGGGCAGATATAAGGTCGCGTTCTGTTTAAAATCGAAAGGACTATCCATAGCCAGGTAGCGACTGCCGTCGTTAATGGATAGACCAACTTGATGAGTAAAGTGGTTAAAGTTATTCAACGCCCTGAGTGTGGCGCTGCAAAGCACTACCCCTGCCGCTTTTTCCCATAGCAGAGTTTCAAGCATAAAGCCGACTTCAATGGGGGAGGCATTAAACAGATAGTCGGGCTGCTTACCGACAATTTGTTCAACCCATCTGGCCATCGGAGCGCCTTTAGGGCTATCTGTTTTGGCCATCATTTTCCATAGCTTCTGTAAATTTTCCAGTCGCTGCAGCATAAAGCCGGTTTCACTGAGAAGCTGTTCGGCTTGGTGCTTGGGGAGTTCACCGTCTTTGATAGATTCACTCAGTAACGCTAGCATCTTGTTAAACTGTTTCAGCGCACTGTTAGAGGCGCTGGCAAGGTTTTCAGCTTGAATGATTAGCGCTGATGGCAGCTTACCATGCTCAAAACGAATGCGGTTTTCAGGGTTATCGAAAGCGGCGCTTTGTCCGTCACAATACTGTGCCACTTGGTTTAGCAAACTGGTTAGATCGCTAATATGGTCGAGCATCGCTTGTGCCGGGGCAATAATGTGATTGCTCTTTAATTGGTTTTGCAGCTTGGCGCTGGTTTTACCTATTTTCTCTAACCAGTCAATGGCCCCGCGCAGCGTTGCTTGCGCACTAGAGAAATCACGCGCGACTATTGGCAGATGATGAGCTTCATCGATAATGTAATACAGTTCTTCTGGATCAGGAAGAATAACACCACCACCCAGCTCAAGATCAGCAAAGAGCAAGCTATGGTTGGCGATCAGTACATCCCAATTATCAATATCTTCACGGGCTTTATGGAACGGACAGTTTCTGTGGCTTGCCAGTTGTCGATGACAGCTGTGTTTGTCGCAGGCTATTTGCGTCCATAAATGATCAGGCAGTTGGGTGGTTAAGGTGTCGCGTTCACCATTCCAGCGGCCTTCATGGAAATCTTTTAATAAGCCTTGCAATAACTCTACTTGGCTGTGATCGGGCTTAGTTTGCCACATCGCCATTTGCGTGCCATCGTCACTACCGATGAGCATTTCCAACTTGGCTAAACAGACGTAACGTTGGCGACCTTTAACTAAGCCGAAGGTAAAATCTAACCCTGACTGCTGTAAGAAAAAAGGCAAATCTTTGTTCAACAACTGCTCCTGCAATGCCACTGTCGCGGTGGCGATACAGACTTTTTTCTTACTTGCTAATGCCAGAGGAATAGAACCCAGAATATAGGCAAGCGATTTACCTATGCCTGTACCTGCTTCGACCACAATAATGCGCCTATGCTTGTCATATTCGCCCGCTAATGTTTTAGAGATCTCAGCGACGATATAGTTTTGTTCTCGGCGAGAACGAAAGTTAGGTAGGGCTGTAGCAATATCTTTATAGATAGTGCGGATCTGAGTTTTGACGTCGGCTGATAACATGAAAGCACATTGCAGATAAATAGAGCTGTACATAATAACAGTGATTACATAGCCTAAGAAGCGTTATCGTGACTATTTTAAGTGGTAATTCACTTTAAACCACAGAGTTTGGCAATTGATAGAGTTGGGAAAACATTGAGTGAGATAGGTAAAAACAGCATACAGGAGACAGTAAAAGGCCGGATTTTAACTCGTCATCATTCGGGTAACGCTCTGCTGTACTATGTAAAAACGATAGACGGCCCGGTTAAAGTGGTGGTTAACGACAGCGCGCGAGTTTGTTTTTGTTTAGCTCATGAGGCACCTCGTTTAAGCGCGATAGCGTCCGTTCGTATTGAAGAACTTGGGCTGAGTAGCTTCAGTCACCAAAGTGTTAGTGCTATCTATAGCCAAACGGGGCAAGCTTTTCGGCAGCTAGTACGCCAAGCGAATGATTTAGGCGTTGAGTTATTTGAGGCCGATATTCGACCAGAGCAACGTTACCTCATTGAGCGGTTTATTGCCTTAGATGCCGAGTTTATTGGCCAAGCCGCATCGGCTCGTGCATTGCCAACGTTTACAGCCAGCAGAGCACGCAAGCGTGATCTTAAGATAACGATGTCGATTGTATCATTGGATTTTGAATGTGCTATGGATGGCCAGCTATACAGCGTCGCACTTTATGGTGAGTCCGATACAGGAGAGATGATAGCAAAGGTCATCATGGTGGGCGATAGTCCTCAATCACAATCGGTAGATTATATTGATTGGGTAGAGGATGAAGCGAGCTTGATTCATGGACTGGTTGCTTGGTTTAAGCAAGCAGACCCCGACATTATCATTGGCTGGGCAGTGGTGACGTTCGATATCGCGCTGCTTTATCGCCGTGCCAAGTACCATAATATTGCCTTAACATTAGGTAGAGGCGATGAGCTTCTCAATTGGAAGGTTGAAGACAAGTATAGGCCTGAGACATTAATTCTACCTGGTCGAGTGGTGTTAGATGGCATCGATTGGTTAAAGGCGGCTTTTTATCAGTTTGATAGTTTCTCCTTAGAGCATGTGTCACGTCAGCTTTTAGGGGAGGGCAAGGCTATTGATAAAGTGGAAAATAGAGGTGAGTCAATTACCGAGTTGTTTCAGCACGATAAGTTAGCCTTGGCGCATTACAATCTAACCGATAGCCGCTTAGTTTGGGACATTTTTAAAAAAACACATCTTACCGAGTTTGCCATGGAGCGTTCACGTCTCACGGGATTGGAGTTAGGGCGTGTGGGTGGCTCGGTTGCAGCCTTTAATAATCTCTACCTACCCTATCTACATCGTGCAGGATTTGTGGCCCCAAGTCGTCCTGCCAGTGATGGGATAGAAAGCCCTGGTGGATATGTGATGGACTCTGTTCCGGGGCTGTACCAACATATTTTGGTACTAGATTTTAAGAGTCTCTACCCCTCTATTATTCGTACTTTTAATATCGACCCCAAGGCACTGATTGAGGGCGAAAGGTTAGCTGAGTCGCAAACCGTACCAGGTTTTCTTGGGGCAACTTTTAATCGTCAGGGCGCCATTTTACCCAATTTAATTGCTGAGCTATCTGCTAAGCGAGAGTTAGCAAAATTAGAGAACAACGCCCCCCTCTCTCAAGCGATTAAGATCATCATGAATTCACTTTATGGTGTGCTTGGCTCACGTGGGTGTGTTTTCCATGATGCAAGGTTAGCCAGTTCTATTACGTTGCGCGGCCATCAAATAATGAAACAGACGCGTCAATGGATTGAAGAACTTGGGTTACGCGTAATCTATGGTGACACCGATTCGACTTTTGTGCATTTGGCCGATCTCAGTGGCATAGAATCGATTGATAAGTTCGCAGAAAACTTAGTCGCTACCATTAATGGTAAGTGGCAAGCGCGATTAGCAGAGCTGTACAATATTCCCTGTTATTTAGAGTTAGAATATGAACGTCATTTTGAGCAGTTTTTTATGCCCACATTGAGGGGATCTACAGAGGGGTCTAAAAAACGCTATGTGGGGGCTTACACTAATCCAAAGGGGGAGTTAAGCGTTGTGTTTAAAGGGATGGAGCAGGTTAGAAGCGACTGGAGTCCATTGGCTAGGCAGGTGCAAGAGCAGCTCTATTATCGGTTATTCGCTAAACAAGACGTACAAGAGTACCTGCAAGATATCATTGTGCGTTTGCAAGCAGGTGAACTTGACGAGTTGCTTATTTTTAGTAAACGGCTCAGGCGTGATATTGCTGACTATACCCAAAAAGCCTCGCCCCATGTTAAAGCTGCGAGCTTATATTGTGAGCGAAGTGGCGTGCCGGCATACGGAAAACGGGGCAGTAAGATTGAGTATCTAATCACCCTCTCGGGGGCAGAACCCATTCAGTTTTGTATCGGCAAAATTGATTACCAATATTACTTGGATAAACAAATCGCACCCATTTCTGATCCTGTACTTTCAGTTTTCAATGTTTCTTTCAGTGACCTTATCTCTAAACAGATGACGTTAATTTAGATGAAGCTTCGTTGAGCTTATTCTGAATAAATGTTAACAGATGGTGTAAGTCATGATGCGTAGAGGTTTTAGTGGTTAATGTGGTGAAAATAACTGCACTTTTTGTGATATTCGTCTTTGAGGATTTGCTAATCTTTTGCTAGTCTCAATTTGAAATTGGAACGAAATAAAACGACGGAATGTGACAATAAAAAATATAGAGCAAACTGAACATAACACAAGGTTAGGCGATCACATGAAAAAGAGTTTACTAGCAACAGCATTAGCGGCTGTCATATTTGTACCTGCAGCATCAGCCATTGAAATCTACAAAGATGATAAAAATGCTGTTGAAATTGGCGGATTTATCGACGCCCGTGTGATTAACACTCAAGGCGAAACCGAAGTCGTTAACGGCGCATCGCGTATTAATTTCGGTTTTACTCGGGAAATGACCGACGGCTGGAAAGCCTTTACCAAGCTTGAATGGGGTGTTAACCCATTTGGTAACAGTGAAATTGTTTACAGCAGTGAAAGTAATTTTGAATCTCAAAGTGGTGATTTCCTTAATAACCGTTTGGGTTATGTTGGCCTTAGCCATGATACCTACGGAAGTTTGACCATTGGTAAGCAGTGGGGTGCATGGTATGACGTCGTGTACAACACCAACTATGGCTTTGTATGGGATGGTAACGCGGCAGGTGTTTACACTTACAACAAAGCAGATGGTGCCATCAATGGTGTAGGTCGTGGTGACAAAATCGTCCAATATCGTAATGGCTTTGGTGATGTGAGCTTTGCTGTGCAAGCGCAGCTAAAAAATAATAGTTTCTATACCTGTGAAAACCTTCCCGGACTTAGCACTGATTGCGAGGAACGTTGGAATAATAACGAAGAGTCACAAGAAGTCGATTATGGCTACACATATGGTGGTTCTGTAACTTATCAAGCTACTGATAAACTAGTCGTAACCGCAGGTGTTAACCGCGGAGAGTTCGATGTCAGTTTCCATACTGGTGAACAGATCACCGCTGTGGACTTAATTTACGGTGCTGGTGTGACTTGGGGTAACTTTGACGCTGATGGCTTCTATGGTGCAGCGAACTTCAACAAGAATGAAAACCACGATACCGATAACTTAGGTCGTTTGATCAAAGATTCATACGGAATTGAGTCATTGTTCTCATACAAGTTTGAAAATGGCTTACGTCCATTTATCTCCTACAACCTTCTTGATGCTGGTAGCGACTATGTTATTCAGCCAAATAACGTAGACCCTAATGATGTGTTTAAGCGTCAATTTGTTGTAGCGGGTCTGCACTATGTTTGGGATGCCAACACAGTGCTTTATATTGAAGGCCGTAAAGACTTTAGTGACTTTAGCAGTGCAGACAAAGAGCAAGAGGCGAGAATGTCTATCTCAGAAGAAGATGGTATAGCAATTGGTATTCGTTACACTTTGTAAGGCTTAAATCGATAAAATATAGACTAAAAAGCGCTTCATAGATGAAGCGCTTTTTTTGTGCCTTTCGCTCTCAAATATCACCTTTAACATAAATACAACACGCTGTTACTGTTTTTTGCTATTTGTAAGCAGAATCGGTATGTGTTGCATTTTGTGTCACCCTGTAAATGTTAGTTTATTTCCTTTTTATACAGTGGTTTACAGATTTTTGTGGATGGGTTTACGCCCATTTTTCGATAATTTTTAGCTGTTTGATGGGTATACCTCAAATTAGGCTTGTTACTTTTGTTGGTTGCTTGTTGCGCCTGTGTTTATTTCTGTTGCGAATGTTGGCAATTAATTCGATGCCAATTGTTCCAACTAAGCCAGATGGCTTTGCATAAATATAAAAGACATTGAAGTCTAGGAGAATGACATGCAACAGAATCGCAGCTTTTTAGGTGCCTCAATAAAGTTAGCTTTATTAGGTGCAGCGACAACCATGACTTTGGCCGCCCCACAAGCAATGGCGGCCGATGATGAAACGGTAGAAAGAATTGAAGTTACAGGTTCTCGAATTAAACGTACCGATATGGAAACGACAGTTCCTATTACTACACTAACTAGAGAAGATATTGCGCAAACGGGTGCGATTAACGTCGCAGACATTCTCAACTCTTCGCCGGTATCAATCGCCGCATCGGATCAGTCAAATAGTGCATTTTCTACCACGACTGTAGGTCTTAATACGACTGCGCTGCGTAATTTAGGACAGTCGCGTACTTTGGTATTGGTTAATGGGCGTCGCTTTGTATCGGGTGTCGACCCATCCACGGGTTATGCGGTGGATTTGAACGCAATTCCGACATCAATGATAGAACGTATCGATATCTTGAAAAGCGCTTCGTCAGCTGTATATGGCTCGGATGCCGTTGCTGGTGTGGTAAACATCATTACACGTAGTGATTTTGATGGCGTGGAAATTAGTGCGCAGGCTGGTGTCGCGGGAGAGGGCGATCGAAAGACTAAGACAATTAGTATTACATCAGGTAAAGATTGGTCAGGCGGTAATGCTTGGGTTTCATTAGGTTATGACGATGATGATGGCATCAAAGCGACCGATCGTGATTTCTCAAGCCAAGATTTGGCGGTCTATTTAGATGATGATGGAAATGAGTATATCGATGCCCTCTATTCATCATACCCGCCTCAAGGACGCGTCAATGGTTATAACGCAGATGGCACGCCATTTACCGCTGATGGTCGATTTAATCGTGCATCATATCGCCAGCTAGTTACCCCGTTAGAGCGCAAGTATGCGGCAGCGGGTTTAACACAAGAGATCAATGACGATGTGTCATTCTTTACTGAGATTAACTGGAACACGACTAAAACCAAAGACTCTACTATTGAACCGACACCACTTGATGTGGTGAATGATATTTGGCTGCAGGACCGTAACGGTACTGGAGGGATGAGCATCAATTCGCCTTTGGTACCTGATGCGTTGCGCAATGCTCTCGCTGCAGATGGTATTTCAAACTTAAATGAAACCACCTTTGTTAGACGATTAGTTGAGTTTGGCGCGCGTTCTACCGATTTAGAGCGCGATACGGTTCGTATCGCGACTGGGGTGGATTGGCAGATAAATGATGAATGGGCCAACCAAACGTATTTAACTTGGGGTCGTACCGATCAGTTCCAAGAAAATGGCGGCCAGATGAATATTGAGCGTGCGGCTTTAGCGCTAGATGTTATGGATGATGGCAATGGCAACTTAGTTTGTGTTAATGAAGATGCGCGTTTGCAAGGTTGTGTGCCGCTAAACCTGTTTGGTGAAGGCACTGTGTCTCAAGACGCTGTTGACTATGTACGCGCCCCCGCTAAGGCAACGGGGCAAGCAGAGCAGTTTGTGATTGGAAGTACCGTGACAGGCGAGCTGCCTTGGGAGCTTTCTGGTGGTAATGTTGGTATGGCATTTGGGCTAGAATATCGTGAGGAGCGCGGTTCATACAGCCCTGGTGATTTAGCACAAACGGGAGCGTCATCGACCAATAAGTCGGAACCAACCAATGGTAAATTGGACTCGAAAGATATCTACGCAGAAGCCATATTTCCCATCTTAGATTCATTAGAATTAGATTTAGCAGCGCGTTATGCCGACCACTCTATTACTGGTGGTGATGTCACGTGGAATGCAGGTATAGAATTTACCCCACTAGATACATTAAAGTTTAGAGCATCGGCTGCAACGGCTATCCGCACGCCAAATATTTCTGATTTATATGGTGGTAGAGGGGAAACATTTGCGACGGTGGCAGATCCCTGTAATGGCATTGATGCGAGCACATCTGGACAAGTGGCTGACAACTGTCGTTCTATCCAGTCGATTAATGACAGGATTACTGATCAAGGTGTGTTTGAACTCACCCAGACAGAAGCACAAGGAACAGGTGGTACCACTGGTGGTAATGCTGATGTCAAAGCCGAAACCGCAGATACATGGAGTGCCGGCGTAATTTGGCAGGTGATGGACGATCTCTCTATCACGCTTGATTACTATGATATTGCAGTAAAAGATGCCATCTCGACCACAAGTAGAACAACAGTATTGAATCGTTGTTTTGATGTGGCATCGAGTGACTTCTCTGCGAACTGTAATGGTGCAGCCATTCGTGATCAGAACGGCGCATTAATTGAGGTGCATTCAGGTACGTCTAATGAAAACAATATCGACACCTCGGGCTTTGATACAGAAATTAACTACACCGTTGATCTCGGTCCGGGTAGCTTCCGAGCACAATTGATTTGGAACTACACCAATGAGTACGTAATAACCGGTATTGAAGATGGTGATGCTGTTGATTATGTTGGTGAAGTGCTCTATCCAGAACATCGTGCTAACTTAAACCTCTCTTACTTGATTGATGATTTCAACCTTGCATGGCGTATGCGTTACTGGCATTCAGTGGTTGACTCTGTCAACGAAGAGAACTTCAACTTTACCACAGGTGAGCCACTCACCACGTACAATGAGATTGATGCAGTGGTTTACCATGACATCAATGCCCGCTATAACTTTAGCGAGAATTTTGAAGCGTCAGTGGGTGTTAGAAACCTATTCGATAAAGAGCCGCCAATTCTTCCTCAAGGCACTAACTCTGGAGGGACGGGGATTAATACCGCATCTGAAGCTTATGATGTAACGGGTCGATACTTCTATGCAGGTGTCAACGTAAGGTTCTAACCGTTTATTTATGATAAATAAAACGCCAACATTGATATGTTGGCGTTTTTGTAATCTATTCTTTACAAAAATAGAGTTTTACGTCTTTGGCAATCGCCCCACCACAGTGACCTTAAACAGTCTTTCCACTTTATATCAGCCTCTATCAAACTCTTTTAATTCTAACAAGCTCTCAGTGCATTCCACTCCACACCCCATTTACTTTAGCATCTGGTTATCTATTTTGGGGGCGTAAAGTAAGCTTATTTCTTGTTTTTTAGACTTTTTCCTTTCTCCCGCTAAGGTCTTATGGGCGCTTTTTACACGTGGGTTATTTAAGAAGAACTGCCGGGAAGAGATCTATTTTTTATGCATAAATGAGAGGTTAGCCTACAAATTAACCGTTCATTCCATAAATCTGTGAAAATAATGAGACGAATGTTGATTAAATGTTTCACATGTGGTTCTATTTGTTTGCGAATGTGCACAAGTGTAACAACAGATGTTGATTTGTGTTTACTTTCACACAAAAATAAAAAATAAAGTCCAGGGAGAAACAACATGTATAAGAACAGCTTATTAGCTAATTCAGTGCGTTTCGCACTAGTTAGTGGTGCAGCTATGACTGCTTTTACTGCTCCAGCAGTATTCGCAGCAGATGAAGAGTCTGCAGAAAAAGTTGAACGTATTGAAGTTACTGGTTCACGTATTAAGCGTAGCGATCTAGAAGGTGCTTCACCTGTAACAACGATCACTGCAGACGACATGAAAGTTGAAGGTAACTTTACTGTAGCTGATGCGCTACGTAACAGTAACTTAAACTCATTCGGTTCATTCTCTGAGCGTTCAGGTAGCTCAGCACAGTCTCAAGCAACTATCGATCTACGTGGTGCTGGCTCAAGCCGTACTCTAGTTCTTATTGATGGTAAGCGTTTCCCAGGCTCACCAACACTAGGTGGCGCTTCAGCGAACCTTAACGCTATCCCAATGGCGGCTGTTGAGCGTATTGAAATTCTAACTGACGGTGCATCTTCTACCTACGGTTCTGACGCGATTGCTGGTGTTGTTAACATCATCATGAAAAAGAACTTCCAAGGTATCGAATTCAACGTTGGTGGCGGTTCACGTGACCGTGACGGCGGACTAACAAGTAAAGAGTTCTCAGTCGTTGCTGGTTACGAAATGGATAAGGGTAACATTACCTTTGCATTTGACCACCAGGACCGTAAAGGTATTGCTGATGGCGACCGTGCATTTACAGCACCTTGGATGCGTGACCTAGACGGTGACGGTACAATTCAAGCGTATAACGAGACTGATGGCTGGTCTATCTACGGTGCAACGGTTGCAGCACCTGACTTCTCTACAGCACAAGCTTCACCATTGTGTGATGACTTAGCTGCAGAATACGGTGACAATGTATTTAAGACTGTTGCTGCGGATTCTGATTGGGGTCCAGGTTCAACTTACTGTATGTATGCATACGGTAATGTGTCTTATAACAAGGCATCTGTTGACCGTAACACTGTTTATGTTGATGCAAACTATGAAATCGCTGAAGATGTTGAGTGGTTTGGTCGCATCATGTTTACTCAGAACAACTCATTTGGTCGTTATGCGCCGCCAGCTGCTGCTTGGAATAACATGGCCGCTGACAACCCACATAACCCATACGGCGAAGAAACTAAAGGTTACTTCCGTTGGGTTGGTATCGGAACACGTGATGGTAGCGTAGATGATTATAACCAAGATTACCTAACTGGTCTTCGCGGTTCTATCAGTGCATGGAATGATGCAACGTGGGAATTCTACTACCACTACAACAAAGCTGATAACAAGTCTATCGGTGAGTACTACTTAAGCTATTCAGGTCTTGCTTACAACGAAGCTAACGGAATCGATCTTGGTTCTGAAGCTGGTGTAAACAACATGAAAGCAACGACTCTTACTCAAGATTCAGCCACTTTCCACCAGTACAATGCAGGTATCGGTTTCGATGCATTTGAACTACCAGGTGGTACTGTTGCTCATTACTTCGGTATGGAATACTTCGAGCAAGATTTCGCTTCAGTATATGATGCGCAATCAGAAGCTGGTTTAGTTGGTGGTAGCGCAGGTAACTCTGCTGGTGGTGACCGTCAAGTATGGGCAGCTTTCTATGAAGCAGCATTACCAATTATCGATTCTGTAGAAGTTAACGTAGCGGCTCGTTTCGATGATTACAGCGACTTTGGTACAAACGTAGCGCCTAAGGTTTCTGTTCGCTGGCAAGCACTTGAAAATATCGTAGTTCGTGCGTCTTACTCTGAAGCGTTCCGCGCTCCAGCACTAGATCAGCTATATGCTGCGACTACATTCAGTGCCGATACCGGTACCGATTACCCATACTGTGAGTCTAATGGTGTTTCTGAAGCTGATTGTTCAAGCAAGCAGTACGATACCTATATTCGTGCTAACAGTGACCTAGGACCTGAAACTTCAGAGTACATTAACCTAGGTGTGGCATGGGATGTTGTTGATAACTTCGGTATCAAGGTTGACTACTTCGACCTAAACATCGACAACGTGATCAGCCGTCGTTCAATCACTAACGTGATGGAAGGTATCGCTGCTGGTACGCTAGCAACTACAGAAACTTTCTATGTAGATCGTGCTCCAGGAACTGGTGGCGCGCTAGGTAAAGCTCTTGAAATCGGTACTGGTTACGGTAACGGTGACAAGATGCAGATTACTGGTATCGACGTTGGCCTAAACGGTAACATCGAAACAGGTATCGGTGATTTCTCTATGAACTGGATGAACAGCTTCGTATTGGATTACATCGTGGAAGTAGAAGGTGGTGCTGAAGCCATCAATACTGCAGGCTGGAACGGTCAACCTGACTACAAGTCTAACTTCACAACTACTTACTCAATGGGTGACCATCGTGTATCTTGGAACGTGAACTACACTGCATCAACTTATGAAGATAAGGATGAAGGTAAGTTAGACGATTGGTTAATCCATAACTTAAGCTACACGTATGATGCGGGTTCATATGGTTCTATCATGGTAGGTGTTAACAACCTAACTGACGAAGATCCAGTACTATCTTCAGATGGTAAGTATGAAAATGCTGACCTATACAACAACTACGGTCGTGAATACCGTGCGAGCTACACTCTTAAGTTCTAAGAGTTAGTTAAACGTTGATATAGAAATAGTGTAAGAAAAAGGCCCTTTATAGGGCCTTTTTTTATGGTGTATTATCAAGCATCAAAACAATAACTAAATGGTGGCGTGATGAGTTCGCATTGGGATGAGTATTGGCAGCAAGGGCATTTAACTTCTTTTGGTGATAGTTTTAAGGGTAACTATTCTGGCGTATTGAGTACCCTATGGAATACAGAGTTCGCTAAGTTAAAGCCAAACTTTAAGGTATTAGATGTTGCTACGGGAAATGGTGCACTGCCACTGCTAATCAATCAGTTTTTTAGTGACCAACAAATAGGCGGGCATGTTGATGGTGTTGATTTAGCACAGATCGCTACAGATTTATCAACTCAACAGCTGAATGATGAGGTCACTGTCTCACTGATCTCGAATATTAATGGTAACGAGTTGCCATTCGAGAAGGGCCAATATGATTTGGTCATGTCTCAATTTGGTATCGAATACTCTGATCTTTCACGCTCTATTCCTGAAGCGCTAAGAGTATTGAAAACCGGTGGCAGGTTTTGCGTCGTTACTCATCACAGCCGTTCAATGATCATTAATCGAAATCGAGACATTCTGGCATTAATTAATGATAGCGCCGTGGATAATGTATTTAGCATCATCACAGCACTCGTTAAAAGAATGGGGAATATGAGCAATGGTGATGATCTAAAACGTGTCAAAATTGATCCTGAAGCCGAGCGTTTAAGAGGAGAGTTAAATACGGAAATTAATACTTTGGCAAAACTCAATGAAGCGGCTTTAAAAGATTGTGAGTTACTCAATTACGTTGCCACACTGTTTCAGCAAGGTCTATTCTGGTCGGTTGACAAAAAGCTGACTTACATCGAGTTTGCATCAGGTCAAATAGCTTCGTTGAAAGAGCGCCTCGGAGAACTCGTTAACGCGGCACTTTCTGAACAAAAAGTAGCAGACATATTAGCGTCATTATCAGGCGCAGCGCTAGAATGCATCGACACTATTTGTGATGACGAAGGTAAGATATTGGCTTGGAAGATAACCTTGATTAAGCATTCTGAGTCGTCATGTTAAACACCTAATGATTGGCCTGCATTTGCCTAATTTAGACAGGACGAAGTGGTTAACGGTTTACATATTAGTGACATCTACAAGTTTTTAATGACAATTAGGTTGCGCGTTTGTTAAATCTTGTGGTGTTTTGTGTTAATGATTAAAGTCTTTGTTTATTAATGGTTTAGTGGTTTAGTCGTTCTAATTTGATAACAAGGTTCGTTGTGAAGTAATTACCAACTTGTCTGAAAAAGCACCTCTTATACGATTTTCGACTCCTAATCGCTTTTTCTACTAGTTTTAGCGCTCCCCAAATGTTGACACAGGTCAACATTTTGTGAAATGATGCCAGCGGGTCTACACCCTGAGGGGTGTGGAAAAGGGAAGATAATAACTAACAATCACAAGAGAAATGCACACTTATAGCTGAGGAATTCTTGCAAGATAAGCAGAAACCCGGTGTTGCTATTAAGTTAAACCTTTTATTTTTCACTTCAAATTGGTTGGGAACTATGTCCAAGGTAAGCAATAGAACTAAAATCGCTACAGCGCTCGTAGGCGCGCTGGCCTTAGCAGGCAGTAACTTAGTGGTTGCAGATCCACTTTCAGAAGTACAGAAAGCGGATACTAAGATTCACACAGATGCAGCAGCATCTCAAAAGAAAGTCGATAAGTATTACGACCAAGCGCAAGATATGGCGTTTGAATATGGTCAAGTTGCTGACACGCGTGAGTCAACTAAGTCATACAATGATTACGTTGCTGGTTTGGTCGCAGACCAAGAAGCAACAATGAAACTTATTCAAGATGACATCAACGGCGTTGACAAGCTTCGTCAAGGCGTTGTGCCACTTATGTTCAAGATGGTTGATGCACTGGAGCAATTCATTGCACTTGATCTACCATTTAATCTAGATGCTCGTGAAGCGCGTGTTAAACGTCTACGTGAAACCCTAGATACCGCTAACGTAACTTTGGCTGAAAAATACCGTCTTATCTTAGATGCATATAACATCGAGCGTGAATATGGCTCTAAGTTGAATGTTGAAACGGGTAAGCTGCAATTAGATAGCAAAGAGATCCTTGTTGACTTCATCAACTTCGGTCGCGTTGGCTTCTACGCACAAAGCCTAGACCAAAAGTCTGCATGGATGTTTAATCCAGAGACTAAAGCATGGGACAAGCTAGAAGATAGCTACCTACGTAACATTACTAAAGCAATTCGCCAAGCTCGTGGCCAAGGTGCTCCAGATATGTTCGCGTTACCAATCCCTGCTGCGGAGGCTGCACAATAATGAAAAAGTTAATCTCTACAGCAATCGTTGCTGCAAGTTTATCATTAACAGCTGGTATGGTTAGTGCGGCTGACGCACCTAAAAACATCGATCAGCTACTTAAGCAAGTACAAACTGACCGTGCTAACGCTGCTAAAGTAAACAAGAAGCGTGAAGCTGAGTTCCAAGCGGAACGTGGCGACAAAGCAGCACTACTTAAGCGTGAAAAATCTGCTCTTGCTGCTGAAGAACAGCGTGGCAAAGACCTTTCACAAGCTTTCGCTGACAACGAGCGTAAAATTGCTCAGTTAGAAGAAGACCGTAAAATTGCACAAGGTGACTTGGGTGAGATGTTCGGTGTTGTTAAAGGTGAAGCGGGTGATTTCGCTGGCAAGCTAGTGTCTTCAAACGTTAGTGCTCAGTTCCCTGGTCGTGACGCGTTTATCGCTGAACTTGGTGCTCGTAAAGAGCTACCAAAGATCGAAGAGCTAGAAAAGTTCTGGGAAGAGCAGCTATTTGAAATGGCTGAGTCTGGTAAAGTTGTAACTTTCGATGCTTCAGTAACGGGTATCGACGGTAACGTAAACAACACTAAAGTAACTCGTGTTGGTGCTTACAACCTGCTTGCTGATGGTCAATACGTTGTATACAACGCAGATTTAGGCCTGATTCAGCAGCTTTCACAGCAGCCTGGCGGCGAGCAAGTATCTAGCGTTAAGGCTTTCGAAGGCCAAACGTCAGGTATTCATAAGCTGTTTGTTGACCCTGCGCGTGGTGTACTACTAAACGTATTCACTCAAAAAGCTACAATCGAAGAGCGTATTGAAGCGGGTGGAACCATCGGTTACATCATTATCGCACTACTCGCTCTTGGTGCACTTATCTCTATCGAGCGTCTTATCACGCTATATGTTGTTGGTGCTAAAGTTAACGCACAGCGCAAAGATATTGAGAACCCAGGTGACAACCCACTTGGCCGTGTATTAAAAGCCTATCAAGACAACAAAGATGTAGATGTTGAAACGTTAGAGCTGAAACTTGACGAAGCCATTCTGAAAGAAACACCAGCACTTGAAACACGCATCTCAATTATCAAGGTTCTTGCGGCTATCGCACCTATGATGGGTCTTCTGGGTACGGTTACAGGTATGATTGCAACATTCCAAAGCATTCAGTTGTTCGGTACGGGTGATCCTAAGCTAATGGCTGGTGGTATCTCTATGGCACTTATGACGACTGTACAGGGTCTAGTTGCTGCACTACCGTTAATGCTGATGCATGCAATCGTTATTGCACGCAGCAAGTCAGTTGTTCAAATCCTTGAAGAGCAAAGTGCTGGTATTGTAGCTTCGCACGCTGAGAAGAGGAACGCCTAATGATGCTATACCTGATGGACATCTGGGATTCCGTCAGGGGCTTCATGGCCTCCGGAGGCGACGTCCTTTGGTTGGTTGCGGCAGTGCTATTCCTAATGTGGGTGTTAATGCTTGAGCGTTTTTGGTATCTCAATTTAATTGCGCCAAAAGAGCATCAAGGCATTATCACTGCATGGAGTGAAAGAGAGGACTCTACCTCTTGGCACGCACACCGTATCCGTGAAGCTTGGGTATCCCAAGCGAAACAAGATATGAATGCTCGTATGCTGATTATCAAAACCTTAGTAGCAATCTGTCCTATGATAGGTCTACTAGGTACCGTAACCGGTATGATACAGGTATTCGATGTGATGGCAGTTCATGGGACGAGTAACGCTCGTATGATGGCAGCTGGTATTTCAATGGCAACCATGCCGACAATGGCGGGAATGGTCGCTGCGTTATCGGGAGTATTCTTTAGTACTCGCCTAGACGCAAAGATGAAGATCAGTATGGAAAAGCTAAAAGATAGCCTGCCACACCACTAGAGAGAGATTGAACATGGCACGTAAAAAGCATTCAAGTATAGAAGAAGAAGCGCAAATTGATATGACACCGATGCTCGACATCGTGTTTATCATGTTGATCTTCTTTATCGTAACAACGTCGTTCATTAAGCCATCTGGTCTTGACTATAACAAGCCAGAAGCTTCTCAAGCGACAACTCAGAAGTCTGCAAACATCTTTATCGGTGTAAGCAAGACAGGCGTAATTAAGATGGAAAACCGTCAGGTTGACATCGAGCGTGTAACGGCAAACGTAGAACGTATGTTAGCTGAATCACCTGAAGCGGCTGTATTGATTGAAGCAGATAAAGAAGCTGAACATGGCCTAGTAGTTAAGGTTATGGACAACGTGAAGAAAGCAGGTATCAATAAGATTTCGGTATCAGCGGGGAAAGACTAATATGCTGAGAGGAATAGTATCATTATTAGTTGGTGGTGCTGTTACTTTTGCCCTGTTTGTTTTCATGGCCTTCTTGGTCAGTGGCGGCGCCAAGCGCGCCGACACTGCAACTGATTCTCCAGTAATTGAGATCAGTATGGATAAACAGGATACAAAAGTGCAGGACAAGCCTAGGGTAAAGCCTAAGCCACCTACACCGCCTGAGCAGCCACCTTTGCCTGATACGCCGCCACCAGATAGCTCATCTGACATCGACACTAACATGTCGTTTAACATGAGTGGTGTGGTAGCTGGCGGAGCAAGTACTGGCTTCAAGCTTGGTAACATGATGACACGTGATGGTGACGCAACACCTATCGTTCGTATTGAGCCTCAGTATCCAATTGCTGCAGCTCGTGATGGTAAAGAAGGTTGGGTACAACTTAGCTTTACGATTAACGAACTTGGTGGTGTTGAAGACGTTCAAGTTATCAAAGCAGAACCAAAGCGTGTTTTCGATAAAGAAGCGAAACGTGCGCTTAAAAAGTGGAAGTACAAGCCAAAGATTGTTGACGGTAAAGCCCTTAAACAACCAGGCATGACAGTACAACTCGACTTTAAACTAGATGGAGGCAGATAATGATGCAAAAAGTTAATACTCTTGCAGCAGCTCTTTTGCTTACTATCGGTGGTAGTCTAGTGACTGTGCCAATGGCGTACGCTGCTGCAGAAAAGTGTCCAATTGACAAGCGCCAATCAAAAGCGGTTGGGCAAAGCTCTGCAAAGAAAGTACAAAAATCTTTTGAAGCATACCAAGAAGGCAATATTGACGGTGCTATCGCCATTTTGCTTGAAGCTGATCCCCGTGATGCATTTGATAAAGCGTACATTGCCCGTATGTTGGGTAACTTTTACGCTGAAAAGAATCAGATGGGTACTGCAATTAAGTATCTTAAGACTGCAGTAGATGCTGATATTCTTGGTGGTACCGATCACGGTGCAACCTTGCGCTTATACGCCGACTTGTTGATTCAAGAGAAAAAGTTCAAAGAATCAATTCCTTACTACTATGAGTGGATGAAGTTTACCTGTAAAGAAGATGCACAAGTGTATCGTCGTATCGGTATTGCTTATTCTGAACTTAAAGAGTGGGATAAAGTTCTGCAAGTTGTCGATAAAGGTCTTTCTGTTAGTACTAAACCTGACAAAGGTTTGTACCAGATGAAGCTAACCGCTTATTTCAATAAGAAAGATTATAAGAATGCCGTTAAAGTACTCGAGACTATGGTGCCATTGTTCCAACAAGATGGTCGCCTGTGGGTACAGTTAGCGCAGTTCTATTTGATGACAGAAAGCTATGATAAATCGTTAGCAACTTATGATTTAGCTTATAAGAATGGATTTTTAGAGACGGCGGGTAACATTACTCGTTTATCTCAGCTATTAGCACAAAATGGTTCGTCATATCGTGCAGCAAAAATCTATGAAAAGCATATGAAAAGCGGCCTAATCAAAGAAGACGAGAAAACGCTCTCTATTCTTGGTGGTTTCTATCATAACGCTAAAGAGTTAAAGGAAGCGGCGAGTTATTACGGTAAAGCAGCTGCAGTCAATAATGACGGTAAGCTTTACTTAAAGCAGGCACGTCTACTTACTTTGCAAGAAAAGCATAAGGATGCGATTCCTGTGCTTAAGAAAGCGCTTGCTGCTGGTGACGTGAGTAAAGGTGAAGTTGAGTTTGAGTTGGCTCTCGCTTATCTTGGTACCAAGCAATACAAAGCAGCGTATAACGCTTGCTTGAAAGCTGCCAAGGATGAGAAAACTAAGCGTACTGCAAATAGCTACCTAGCATATATTAAAGAAAAGGCACGTATTTATAACGTAGCACTTTAAATTTAATTGCTAAAAAAGCCCCTTGATAGGGGCTTTTTTTATGCCGAATTTTGAGTGGTTATTGCAGGGTAAGGCTGCGAACTTGCACATGCTTATCTTTAAGCAACTCTAATTCGCTACTGAGTAGCTTTACATCTTCAAACAGGTTTTCAATATTGAGCTCGTTGACTGGTTGGCATACACAAGCGGCAAGTTCATAGTCGATATGGCTGGCATGCTTGCGTCGATACTCAAGATTAAACTCCTCGATTTTTTGCTCTATGCGAGCGATAACCGTTTGGGTGCCGACTTCGTCAATGTTAAATAGTCCAAGGGCGAAGTTATCTTGATTGAGTCTTGCAACCATATCGGTTGTGCGTAGTATCGCTTCTTGCACCTGTTTCATAAACAATTCAAGTAAATGAGGTTGCTTAACTGTTTCATGTATGTGTGGGCAAAGATACAATAGGGCTAAACTCTGGTTGTCTCTGATATGCCGATGCCATTCGCGATTAAAGACCTCCATAAAATAGGTTTGGTTATAGACGCCAGTTTCGGGGTCTCTAAACCCCGAGTTACGAAATGAATAGATCATTGGCTAGTTCCTCTCATGCACCTATTGATAAGTATAGAAAACAACAAGCAATTGAACAGAATATGAAGGATATAAAATAATGAACAAAACCTTTATCGCGCTATCTGTCGCTGCAGGCCTAGCGTTAGCGGGTTGTAGTGAAGCACCACAAAACTCCACGGAAACGCAAACTAGCGCGAAAACATCAGTAGAAACAGGTGTTACGCAAACTGCTGAACAGGCTTACCTAGCCCTAGTTGAACGCTACTTTCAAGATACCCTTAAGCTAGAACCTATTTATGCCACGTTTGTAGGTGTCAACGATTATAACGATCAGTTCGGCGGCTCACTGACCGAAGATTATTTAAAGCAGCGTCATGATCTAAATACGCGCTACCTAAAGGCTGTAAAAGCGATTGACCGTCAAGCGCTACCAGCAGCATTACAGCTTAGCTATGACATGTTCACTTATGACAGAAACGTCGCGCTGACCTCAGAGACCTTCCCTGAACACTTTATGCCAATGAATCAGTTTTACAGCACGGTCATTAGCATGGTTCAGCTCGGTAGTGGCGAAAGCGCCCAACCGTTCAATACCGTTGAAGACTACAATAATTGGTTGTCGCGTTTAACCGGTTTTATTGAGTGGACTAAGCTAGCGCAAATTCGAATGGATGAAGGGATTGCAAGCAAGGTTGTACTGCCGCGCGTTTTGGTTGAACGTATTATTCCTCAACTTGAGGCACAATTAGTGACATCGCCGCAGGAAAGCTTGTTCTATGCTCCAATCAATAATCTACCCGATGATTTTAGTGATGCAGATAAACAAGCGGTTACCGACGCCTACAGCAAATTGATTGCAGAGCAGTTGTTACCAGCACTGACTCAACTAAAGCAATATTTCGAACAAACCTATCTACCCGTGGCGCGAGCAAGTGACGGTTGGTGGGGGCTCCCTAACGGTAAAGTGTGGTATCAGCATTTAGCCAACTCGCACACGACGACAACAATGCCTGTGGATGAGATCCATCAGGTGGGCTTGTCTGAAGTTGCACGTATTTTGGCTGAAATGGACAAGGTTCGTCAGCAAGTCGGCTTCGAAGGTGATTTAAGCGCCTTTTTTGCATCACTTTCTTCAGAGCCGCAGTATTTCTTTGACGAACGTCAGGGGCTTATTGATGGTTATATGACCTTGAAAGATAAGATTAATGCCGAGTTACCTAAATACTTCAATGTGATGCCTAAAGCAGATTACGTGGTTAAGCCGGTAGAAAGCTTCCGAGAGCAGTCTGCTGCAGGCGCGTCTTACGAGTCGCCAGCGGTTGATGGGTCACGTCCTGGGGTGTTTTATATCAACACCTACAACCTTAAAGCACAACCTAAGTGGGGCATGACCACCTTGTCTCTGCATGAGGCTGCACCAGGTCATCACTTCCAAATTGCTATCAAGCAAGAGCTTACTGGCGTGCCAGAATTTCAGCGCTTTGGTGGATATACGGCATTTGAAGAGGGTTGGGCGCTGTACGCTGAATATCTAGGAATCGAAATGGGCCTATTTAATGACCCGTATCAATACTTCGGTAAACTGTCAGACGAAATGCTCCGTGCCATGCGTCTAGTGGTCGACACCGGTCTGCATGCCAAAGGGTGGAGTCGTGAACAAGCGATTCAATACATGAAAGATAATTCGCCAATGGCAGAATCTGACATTGTTGCTGAAGTCGAACGTTATATGGCGATTCCGGGACAGGCTTTGTCGTATAAAGTGGGCCAGTTGAAGATCTTATCACTGCGTGCAGAAGCGGAAGCGGCCCTTGGTGATAAGTTTGATCTGAAAGGGTTCCATGACCAAATATTAACCTCTGGTTCATTGCCTATGGCGGTGATGGAGCGAAAAATCCATCAGTGGATCGCAGCGCAGAAAGCTTAAGGGATAAAACCTTGTTTTAACGCTTTTTAAACCCAGCAAATGTTTTATACTTGCTGGGTTTTATTTTTATCTATTTTCGGGAAGTTTAGGAGCGCAAAATGGTACAAGCAACAGCACGTCACTTATTAGTTAGCAGCGAAGAGCAGTGTGAACAATTGAAGCAGCAGATCCTTGAAGGTGCAGATTTTGGCGAAGTCGCTAAGGCAAACTCTTCTTGCCCATCTGGTGCTCAAGGTGGTGACCTAGGTTCTTTTGGCCCAGGTATGATGGTACGTGAATTTGACGAAGTGGTATTTAGTGCGCCACTTAATGAAGTACAAGGTCCTGTAAAAACTCAGTTTGGTTATCACTTACTTGAAGTGACCAGCCGCGGTTAATGTTGGACACTGCAATGCTTGAACTCTATACCGACAGGTTAAAAATCCGATCATTGCAGCGGGCGGATTGGCAGGTTTTCTTGTCAATCCACCAAGATCTTGAGCTTAATCAATTTGTAAGACGGCCGGAGAGTATCCAGGCTATCAGTGATAAGTTTGAAGCGCGGTTATTGCCGTGGTTATTTGACTCTGGTGATTGGTTAACCCTCACTATCGAAGAGATAGACACAGGTAACATCATCGGCTTTACCGGGCTTTACGCCTGCAACGTCGATTTAGGGCACGCTGAGGTCGGCTATATGCTTAGTCAGGCGGGTCAAGGTCAAGGTTATGCGACTGAGAGCTTAGCGGCAGTGGTTGACTGGGCTAGCTTGTCTCATCAAGTGCATAAGTTTATTGGTTTGTGTGCCACGGAAAATCGAGCATCGGTTCGGGTGCTAGAAAAATGTGGTTTTCAGCTTGAAGGGGTGTTACGTCACAATTACAGAATCGATGACCGCTGGATTGATGATTGTTGTTTTGGCTTATTAACCCATGAGCGTGCACTCTAGCGTATCAGTGTTATAATCGCGTCGATCTCATTTTGAAAAGGTACACTAGTGTGACTACAGCATCACAAACCCTTGCATTGTTGCCAGGTGAAGAGTTTATTGAGCTCTATAAAGTATTAAAAGTACAATCCATGACTGGTGGTGGTGGCGAAGCGAAATTCGTTATCAGTGAAGGTATGGTGACCGTAGACGGTGAAGTTGAAACGCGTAAACGTAAAAAAGTGATCGCTGGGCAAGTGGTGAGCTTTAATGACGAAAGCGTGACCATTGTTGCGGCAGACTAGTTTCTAAATATTGGAGTTTACAATGCAATTTCCAGATGATGACAATGGCAAAATGCTAGCGGCAATGGCCGATGCTGGTATTGATTTAACGAAAGCGCTTGATGTTGATTTCTTCCTCGTCTTTGATGATCAACGAGACGCTGAGTCTGCGGCCGAAGAGTTAACCAAATCAGAGCTTGAAGGCGAGATGGAGTTGCATCTCAACGATGATGTGGGCAAATGGGAACTCATCGTGTGTGTCAACATGGTGCCTGACTACAACGCCATTGTTGAACAAGAAGTTGAGCTCAATAGCTTTGCCGCCGAGTTTGGCGGTGCCACAGATGGATGGGGCGTAATGCAACATCAAGAGGGCGATGACGAATTTGCCGATGATGAGCACGAGTGCAGCGACGATTGTAAACACTAATGCGATATTGAATAAAAAAGGCCACTAGTATTAGTGGCTTTTTTATACTTCAAATTCAGCATTTATCAGATGTATAGCAATTGCCACTAAGGGAGAAAAGAATGGCAAAGCAGATAAGTTTTGGTACCCCAGTTAATGATGCTGAGCGTTGGGCATTTTCAATGCTAGCCGACGAGCTGCCCGAGAATTACATCTTATTGACCAATGTTGAAATTCCCACTAAATCGGGCCAGGCCATGGAAGTTGATGCCTTAGTGATAGGTGAGTGGGGCGTGTATGTGGTCGATGTAAAAGGTTATATCGGTCGTCTCGATGCGGGTCTACATGCATGGTCGCTAGACGGTCGTCAAGTTGATAACAGTTTAGCCAAAGCTAACTATGTCGCGCGCGTTTTGGCGGGTAATGTCAAGCATAAGGTACCTGTAGGCGTTTATGCACCGTGGTGCCAAGGCATGGTATTTGTGACGGGTCGCAAAGGCGAAGAGATTGAGCTTGAAAAGCAGCAAGGCTCGTTAAGTATCTATACGCCAACTCAAATCGTCCAGGCGTTAACAAAAGAGTGGGGGCTCACTGCACCGCACAAACATTTGGTAACGGATGAACAGAAAGAGATGGTGCTTAAGACCATTGGGCAAGTGGCATTGGTTGAGCAGCGCAACAGTAAGATTCAAGATTTCATCAAGCTAAAATGCCTGTTTATTCAGTCTGGGCTAGAAGTGTGGCAGTCTGAATACAATCCCGGAGGCTGGACTGCACCTTGGCTGCTTAAAATACTCGTGCCGACTCAGTTTGAAAACAGCGATGAGTCGAGCCATTTTGAGCAGCGACTGCGGGACGAATTTAAGCGTTTGCAGGCCCTGTCGGGTTGCAGTGGCGTTCCACATTGTGCGCCTTTAATACAAGATGGTGAGCAGTTAGTGCTTCCTATCCGTATGCCCCTTGGTGTGCCGCTAAATGTGCTTGAACATGAAAACCTCAGCACTTATCAATTACTGGAGATATTGCGCCGCTCAGTGTCGGGATTGCAACAGATCCACCGCCGTGGCTATACCGTTGGTGGGTGGACTAGCAATTGCGTGTTTATCTCAGATCAGGGTGACGTTGAGTTTATTGACATTAAAGATAATCTGAACACTAGCGAAGATATTCTGGCTTATGCGGCTAGCTTCTTAACCTTGGCAGAACAAACCAAACAGCCGCGTGTTTATCAGTGGTATCGATTGGCAGCAACGGGAGCGACGACGGACCTTGATGCATTGCGTTGTGATATTTCAGCATTAATTGATAATGGTGTCTGTGACACCTTGCCAGAGCGCATAGCGATACAAACTGGGGCGATTGTTGATCATCACTACCGCCTAGAAACCTTTATCGCAGCGACCGAGCACAGTCAATTCTGGCGCGCTCGCCATCTACAGGGACATTATCAGTGTGGTCTATCAATTTATGACAAAGTGGACACCGACTGGTTACTGCTCAGCAATCTCTACCGTAGCCTATCTAAAGTCTATCATCCGCATATTGAAAAAGTGTTGGCCTTTGGTCAGCTGCCACAAAGTGATGAACTCTTTATTGCCAGAGCTTGGGAATATGGCGAGTCATTACAGGAGTTAAATGAGATCCAGTTAGGTCAGCCAGTCATGTGGTTCACACAGCTGTTATCAGCGCTACAGTATATGCATCAGATGGAGATCTATCATGGTGCTATCTGTCCAATGAACATCATCTGCAACAAACATAAAGCGATTTTAGTGAACTTTGGCATTGGACTGGATATCGCAACTAGCCATTATGCTAGTCGGTATGCGGATCCACAGATGTGGGCTGCCGAAGGAGATGCTGAAAAAGATTTATACGGTTTAGTCGCGAGCTTTATTGCCACATTGACACCCATTAAACTGCAGGGCGACGGTGGACAAGCAGGCATTATCAGTGCATTGCATGCGTTTGATAAAACATGGTTTGGCGAAAAAACCTTCGACACCTGTTTGAAGGTGCTTAACTTTGAGTTTGATGCCGATGCGGGCCAATCTTACCTTGAGGCTTTTGACGTCGCCGACAAACTTATCTAGGCCTAAATAGCGCCAATGCTCCAGCAAGGGGTATTGGCTTTTATTTGCTTTAGCCCATTCATCTTGATGAGCTGCTACGATAAGGCTTGAGAATCTCTAATATCCAATCAATAAACGCCGCTGACTTTTCAGGTAGATGCGTCGCTTGTGGTGTCAATACATAGTAGGCGTAAGGGCTGGTAAAACCCGCTGAAAATGGGATCACTAAGCTGCCGTTATTGAGTTCTTGTTCAATAAAAAAGCGTGGAATGAGTGCTACGCCCATTCCGCTCACGGCCGCCTGACTGAGCATGTAAAAATGCTCCATACCAAATTTCTTCGATGTGGTGAGTGTTACGCCGACTTTTTCTGCCCAATAAGGCCACAATTCGGGGCGTGTCGTGTGCTTGAGTAGTGTCATGTTATTAATATCTGACGGCTGAGTTAATTGGCTGGCTAGCTGAGGCGCACAAACTAAGCAGAGATCTTCATCCATCAGTTTAATCACATTACACCCTTTTGGTGTGCTCGTTGCACTGCGGATGGCAATATCATAATGCTGCTGACTAAAATCGACCTGGAAGTCGCCAATAGACAGGTCGACATACAGCTGTGGTGCTCGTCGTTTAAAGGCTTCGAGTCTTGGGATCAGCCAGTTAATCGTTAGGCTGGGTAACACGTTGACTGATAACGCTTGATGCCGAGAGGCACGCAGGGTTATCTCATCTGTTGCTTGGTCAATCGTGTGCAAAGCGGTGCTGATATGCAGCAGATAACGCTGTCCCGCTTCAGTTAATGCCAGCTGCCGATGTTGCCGCACAAATAGCGACGTGCCTAAATAGGACTCAAGGGCTTTTATCTGTTTGCTGACAGCGCCGTGAGTGACATAAAGTTCTGTTGCAGCTTTGGTAAAACTTAAATTTCGCGCTGCAGATTCAAAATATTTAAGGGTATTTAGTGGTGGAAGCTGTTTAAGTGTCATGGTTTTAGTGTGAGAAATTGTCACATAACAAAGACAATAACTCCTTTGCTTTATCTGTGTAAACCACGTTTAATAGCGCCACTCTTAATTTCGTTAAAGCCAATCACTAACATGTCGTTTGAATTAACCTATGAACTTATCGCTATTTTGTTTGTTGTGGCTATGGTGGCGGGCTGTATCGATGCTATCGCTGGTGGTGGCGGGCTGTTAACCATTCCCGCATTGATGTGGGCAGGGCTGCCACCAACAGCAGCACTGGCGACCAACAAATTACAGGCCTGCGGCGGTAGTTTTTTTGCCAGCGCTTATTTTGTGCGTAAAGGCATGGTTAAGTTAGGCCAAATGAAGCTGGCCATCGCTTGCGCTTTTATAGGCTCAGCGTTGGGGACAATCAGTGTGCAGCTGATTGATGCCTCGGTACTTGAATCCGTATTGCCATTTTTGATGCTGTTGATTGGTGGCTACTTTTTGTTCTCTAAAAAAATTAGTGAAGAGGATAAGCACCAGATACTTACGCCAACGGTTTTTGGTTTTACTGCCGCATTAGGGGTTGGTTTCTATGATGGGTTCTTTGGCCCTGGGACGGGGAGCTTCTTTGCGTTGGCATTTGTATCCCTAGCAGGATTTGGCTTAGCAAAGGCTACGGCACACGCTAAGGTGCTTAACTTTTCTACTAATATCGCCTCACTAATCTTCTTTGCGCTCGGCGGTAAAGTGTTTTGGTTACTTGGCGGCATCATGTTGATTGGCCAAGCTCTTGGTGCAACCTTAGGTTCGCGCATGGTGATGACAAAAGGCAGTAAAATTATTAAGCCGTTAGTGGTCACTATGTCGATAGCCATGAGCGTCAAGTTACTCTCAAATCAGTACGACCTGTTATTTTGGCTCTAGCCGAGTGGCTGCCTTCGAATCAAGGGTGATTACATTTTCTGTTTTAGCCTCTAGTTAGTTTGGTATTTACTGGTGTCCTTGAAGATAATACCTTCATTATTGTTTACTGCCTCCAGGTGGGTATGTGCAGTGATTTCAGTGACACGACATGAGTATATCCCCATAGTCTCGTCCGTGATGTCTATGTCACAGACGGTGACAGAGGGTCACAGATGGTCACAGATGGTCACAGACGGTCACAGATGGTCACAGACGGTCACAGACCCAGCTACACCTGTTTTTTCTATTCAATGTGGCTTCATTGCAGGAGTTCCGTAACTCACTTTTGCCCCAAAACTTGTTAGCCTTCGAATAAAGGCTGGTTACATTTTCTCTTTTGGTTCATTGTTATTGGGGTGTGTGCCTGAAGGTCATACCTTTATCGCCATCTAACGCCTGCCCGGCGAGGGATGTGCCGATACGCCTGTGAGGCGCCGTGAATAAGTCCCTTTAGGCTCTGCCGAAACATCCCTGTTTCGGAAGCTCACCGGCGTATCTACACTCGGTATCTCAACGTCTCTT
>NZ_MCBT01000015.1:0-142997 GCF_001735525.1 Shewanella colwelliana | reverse complement strand
TGACCGAAGCACAACAGCTCATGTTAATAGTCCAGGATGAAGTGCAGCTCGATGTGAAGAGTTTTTAGATAATAAAGATATCGGCTTTGTGCCGTGAACAGATGTTAGCCGAGATAAAAATCCACATCTTCCCGTTCACTAAATACGGCATCATGGTTGAGGGTAAAGAGATAAAATTGATGCCTGGAATGGCGGTGACCGCCGAAGTGCAAACGGGCAAGCGACGAATCATCGAGTTCTTTATGGCGCCGTTACTTAGATACCGGCAAGAGAGTATTAGGGAGCGTTAAGTATGAATTTCAACAATAACCTATCGAGGCGGCCATGATCGGCATTTTAACATTTATTTTTCTAATTTTTTTCGTGTTTTTTGTCCGTTGGTTTGCCAAGTGGTGCACTGAATTTGTGCCCGATGGCCCAGCGAAACGTTATAGCTTTTGGGGCGTGATAGCAGCATGTATGTTCATCCTCTTAGGCGATGAGGTCATAGGTGGTATTCAATTTGGTTACCTATGTTATGCAGGTCCCGGACTGGAAGTGTTAGTGGATGATCTTGAGGGACGAAAGGTAAAAACAACCTCCGAGAGGACAGAGCTCAATCTGACCCCAATAAAAATAACTGAAAATCTATATACAACTTATGACGTTGACACTAACGAGGTTGTCTTTAAATCGGTTGGGTATAACGGTTATGGCGGCTGGTTAGCGCATTGGATACATTTTAATAGCTTTAAGGATCCTTTCCTATTTGATGGTTACTGCGGGCTTGGTAGAGAAAAAAGGAAATTGATCGAACTGCATAATATGACAGATGTAAATTACACAAACCCTGTTGGGCAAAGTCTAGCGGAATTAAGAATTAAGAATTAAGAATTAAGAATTAAGAATAAGGGACTATAAATTATGAATATTACGGAAGCCTTCAAGAATGCATTACTTGCTGATGCGACTTATGCCATAAAGGGAAGTATAGCGACTGAACCAAGTACTTTATTGTCAGAACTTACCGAACGACTCGGTTCAAGCTTGGCCCACTATGTTGTCGATAACTTTGACATCGACTTCAATTCAATTATCAATACCAGCGAAATTCTCGGCTCAGGATTCGATGCCAGTGTCTGGACTGAAAAGGCCTCAGGTAAAACTACAGGTAAAACCTATGTGGCACTGCGAGGTACTGATTTTAATATACAAGACTTACTCACAGATAGTTATTTAGCTTTATCTGGCGGTGCACAAGATCAAATTGCCAGCATGGTTAACTGGTGGTTAGCCAGCACTACCCCAATTGGTGAACAAGCTCTTCAGATTAAATATCAGGTCACAACGACAACCAATTTCATTAATTGGGTGGAAGCACCATCGATTGAGGGAACAGGGACACTTGCAGGTGTTAACAATATTTCAGTGACCGGCCACAGTTTAGGCGGCCATTTGGCTTCGGCCTTTACCCGTTTATTTGGCGGCCAATGGAATATTGAGCATACCTCAACCTTTAATAGTGCCGGTTTTACAGGTTCCCGCTTTTGTTGACCAATATGGGCAACGTTTGCAAGCACATACCATAGAGGCCAAGCATAGCTTAGCGGAGTTTCAGCGTGATGCCGACCGTTTCTTTGATGGTGATATAGAAAAGCTGATTAGCCATTACCAACAAAACCCCGATGCGGTGATTAATGCGGGCGGTGAGAGTATTCATACAATTTACCTACGCTATCAACACTTAGACAGTGCGCTCAAGCAGTTTAATCAAACCGCCTACAGTGGCTTTCGGCAGGTGGCATTTGAGCCGTTAGCGGATATACGGAGCGAAGCGTGGCACAACTTTACCCACACTATTATGCTCGACAGCCGTGCGATGACTATTGGCTTAATGCTTGGGCTTTTACTGGCTATGCTGTGTGAATTGCTTTTGGTGGGCGCGGGTAAGTGTTGCGTGAGCGTGTATCGAGGCGTATTCAAGCCTAACGCCACCATCGAGGGTTAAAACAGAGAGTATCCACATGGTTAGTCAGTGTTTGTGGTGTTCATTTAGGGCTATGCTGTAACCCATTATTGATAATGTTACGTTAAGGATTGAGCAATGATCGAACAAGGACAAAAATTACCCGCCGCTACTTTAGGTCAGCTGACTGCAGATGGCATGGTCAACCATGATGTGAACGAACTGTTTGCCAATAAAAAGGTGGTGCTGTTTGCCGTGCCTGGCGCCTTTACCCCTACCTGCTCAGAAGCACACTTACCTGGTTTCGTGGTGCTTGCCGATGAATTTAAGGCCAAAGGGGTGGATATTATTGCCTGCGTATCGGTTAACGATGCCTTTGTGATGAAGGCGTGGGGCGACGCACAAAATGCCAGTGAGTTGATGATGTTAGCCGACGGCGATGCCAGTTTTACTAAGGCACTGGGGTTAGACATGGATACCGCCGGCTTTGGTGGGGTACGTTCACAGCGTTATGCTATGGTGATCGACAATGGCCTAGTCACGACCCTTAATGTTGAAGCGCCTAAAAGCTTTGAGGTCAGCAAGGCAGAAACCGTGCTGGCGGCGTTATAATTGGATTGATGTAAAAAAGGGAGTCTAGGCTCCCTTTTTTATGACGAATGCCTAAGAACAAGGCTTTAGAAGTAATGCACATATTCCATAGCGACACGGTACAAGGTGTCTTCAAAACCTAACAGGTCGACTTCGTAATCGCGGCTGATATATTGGCTAGTGAAGTGAAGCAAATTGTTCTCGTTGGCTAGTGGTGTCACCACCCCAAACGTGACTCGGTCCATGGTATAAAACTTATCAGCATCATAAGCCCAACGCCCATCGTAGCGGCTATAATTGGCGATAAGCTGAACACCTGTGTGGCCAAAGGTATAGCTGTTTTTCCACTCAAAAAAGTAGCCCATGCCTTGGCGTCCAAGCATCTCTTCGCCTTGTCCCATCTCTTCGCGTGGCCAATCGTCATCTTTCTCCTCTTCACTATACGCTAAGCCTAAAATCAGCCCGACATCGTAGAAGTTGGTTTGGCCAAAGCGGCGGTCCAGTGACAGGCCTGCAACGGCCAGTTGCTCAAACTCTTCTAGTTGCTGACTATTGTAGTGACCTTCGTAGCGGGCATGTATGCTAAGCAGGTACTCATTGTCTTGACCAAAGCTAGTGAAAGGGCGTTGATAGTTAAATTTGAGATCGGCAGAGTTACGAAATCTGTCTTCATCATATTTTTCAGAGTCGCGTTCATAGTAGTAAGTACCACGCACTCGAAAGTAGTTTTGATCGAGTTGATAGCTGTTGTTGTACCTGAGGTCATCCCAAATCAATGATATGCCACCGCCGCGTGACATTGAGCTAAATGCTGAATCTGGGTAGGATTCGAGACCTGCAATAATCGACGCTGCAAAAGGTGATTGTTCAGTTGAGGCAAATGCGGTGGTGCTCAAGCCTGCGAGAAGAAGGCTAGCAAAGAGTTGAGTGATTTTCATAAGGGATCCATCCGATGCAATTGTTATGATCATGCGATGATTATTCAAGCATATTAACACACTGCACGTTTAACATCAGGTGAGATTACGCTGCCTGAATTAATCTACTTTCATCTTTATTAACAATGCCTAAACTAGATTCGATGTCATCGACGCCTTGGGCTACTTCATTGGCGATCACCTCGCTTTGCGCTGCCGTTTGCAGCGCGTGGCGTTTAAGGCTCTCCATCGCCGTGGATAGGGCGTCTAAATGGTGCACTTGGTTGGTGCTATAGTCGCTGCCCTGTTTGGCCGTTTCTGTCATCTGTTGTGCTTGTTGCTGCACCGTTTGGGTAACCTGCCACAGAGTTTGTGCGCCTTGGGTCTGTTTTTGACTGGCATTTTCAATGCCTTTGACGCTGTTTTCTAGCTCACCGTTGGCGTGAGTTAACTGGCTCAGAATGGCCATGATCTCTTTGAGAGATATTTGGGTGCGTAGAGACAAACTGCGTACCTCATCGGCCACCACCGCAAAACCACGCCCCTGCTCACCTGCTCTGGCGGCTTCGATGGCTGCATTAAGGGCGAGTAAGTTGGTTTGTTCTGCGATGTTGCCAATGACGTCAATAATGGTTGATACATCACTGACCGAAGTACTTAAGCTTTGCAATGAGGTATGACATAGGTTTACCGCATGTTGGGTTTCTTCGGCTGCATACAATACCGCTTTGACCTCGGTTTGACTCGCCAACATCTGTTGCAACGTTTGCTGCGCGTTGGTTTCAACTTGGCGAGAGAGTTGGCTAACATCACGGGCTAATGTACGGACCTCTTCTGTTTGTGATTGGGCGGTGTCGACAATGCTCACTGTGATATCACTGCCTTGAGTTAGCTGAGTGATTCGCTGCACCAGCTGTGATAACGAAGCTGAAATAGCAGCAATTTTTGAACGTTGGTTTTCATCTTCAGCTTCAAATCGATCAAGCAGATTATTGAAGTGTCCGGCGATTTGTCCCGTTTCACAGCGTCGTTGTATGGTTAAGCGGTCACGGTTATTTGATTCGCTCAAACGCATAAAGGCCGTGTTTAAATGTTTGAGTGGCTTAACCACGCGCTGTTGTTGTAGCAGCAGATAGACTAAGGCAAAAAAGGCGAGCAGGCTCACGACCGTATATAAGATGTGTTGTAGGTTTTGTTTGAGGTGCTGATTTTGCGCCTGTTGAGCCAAACCTAGAGTGAGTAGTTGCTGTTCTACATCGGTAATGGCAGCCATCATGGCCGTTTGCGCTTGTTGGTTGCTTAGCAATAGATTATCGGTATTAGCGACCTCTTTGCGGTAGCGGGTGGTTAACGAGAGCAGCTCCGAGTAGTCGTTCTCGCCGATTTCAATCTGTTCTTCCTCTTCATCGCCTAAGGCAAATTCATCGGCGGCGACGATTTCGTATAGACCCAATAGTGGCAAATTGGCCAGCTTGTCATGCCATACCTCCAGTTGGTCAAGTTGCGTGCTTAATAGTGATTTTAAGCGTTGGTCTTTAGCTATTAAGTAGCCATCAGTGAGTTGAGAAAGTTGGTATACCAAAGGTGGCAGTTCGCGTGTTAGTGCCAGATATTGCAGGGCTAATTTGGGGTGTTGCTTAAGGCCTAAGTTGGCATATTCGGATAGTTGCTGATTGATGCTGAGCATCTCAGATTCCGCATGGGCAAGCAGCTGGCGAGGGTTACCAGCCAACTTGCCTGCCGCGCGAAATTGGCTATCGAGGTGGCTGATAAACTGTGCGATAGATTGTGAGAGTTGTACCGCGTCGTGATGAGAGATTTGGCCGATCTGCTGTTGAATGTCACTCAGCTGGAGTTTGGCATCATTGAGTTGTTGGCTGTTACCTGAAGTTAAATAGCCTTCGAGTTGGCGCCTTATCTCCACTAAAAAACGTTGCTGCGCCACAGACAATAAAGCGGTTTCCTGCTCTATGAGTTGCCGTTGTTGATTACTCCATATAACCACGGATGCCAGTAAAGCTGCCAGCAGTAATAGTGTGGCTGAAGCCCACAGCGATAACGTTGAAATTTTCATCATGACGCGCCAAGTTCCATTTTGCGCCAGCGTATTACGTCAAGGTTGCAGTTTAATGACAAGGGTCAGCTTGTCATGTTGACGGCTCGGTTAGGTTTAGCTCGCCATCGCTTTGCGCTTTATGCTATCGGGTATAAAAACGTAACCTAGACCCCATACCGTTTGGATAAAGTCTGGGTTCGTGGAGTCTATTTCAATAAGGCGTCGCAGGCGTGAGATCTGCACATCGATAGCGCGATTGGAGCATAGGTGCTCGCGGCCACGGGTCAAGGACGCCAGCTTTTCTCGAGACAGCGGCTCGGTGGGATGTTTAGCAAAAACTTGCATGATGGCAAACTCACTACTGGTTAGTGCTATGACGTTTTTGCCGCGATACATCTTGCGAGTAGAGAGGTTGAGAGTGAACTCGCCAAAATGGATCTCGTCGCTATTTTGCTTCGGAGTCAGGTTAACCCTAGGTGCTTTACGGCGGATCACCGCGTGGATTCGTGCCAGTAATTCACGTTGATTGCAGGGCTGCGGTAAAAAGTCATCGGCACCTATCTCCAAGCCTATGATGCGATCGATTTCATCACACTGGTTAGATTTGAGGACGATGGGAATATTGTTGTTGGCTTGTCGGAGTCGGCGACAGATAGCCAGCCCATCTTCACCATTGAGTTTGAGTTCGAGCAGTAATAAATGAAACGTGTCTTGTTCCAGCATACTGTCCATCTGTTTTCCATTGCTGGCACAAAAGACTTCAACACCTTGCTGGGTAAGATAAGCGCTAATCTCTGTTCTCGTATCGATATCGCCATCGACGATCAATACCTTAGATGATAACTCTACCATAAAGCATTCCTTTGTAATGGTCCGCAACTGCTTGCGTGATGCAAGTCATTCCTGATTGACTTGCATTGTGACTGATATCTCTATGTCATAGTTATGCCATGTGTAATGAGATATTAGTGTTGTAACATTTAGCAATGGGTAAATCAATAAATCATTATTTAACAGTTGATTAGCGTTTACTTATTCCTTTATAACTTATTCTAGGGGTAACCAAACTTGTGCGTGCAAACCACCTCCTTGGCGGTTGGTCAGTACCACTTTCCCCTGATGGCGATCGACAATCCGTTTGATTATCGCAAGGCCTAAACCTGAGCCAACACTGCCACGGGCGGTATCACCTTGAGTAAATGGCTGGAATAGATTGGGGATTTGCGCGCTTGGTATGCCGGGGCCATTATCTTCAACGCTAAAGCCGACTCGGCGTCCATCGTAGTAGGAACTGAGTTTGATCCAGCCATCACCATAACGGAAGGCATTTTCCACTAAGTTACTTAAAATGCGTTTAATGGCAACTGCTTGCATAGGGATCTCGGGGCAGTCAGCTAATTCAACAACTATCTGCCCCTCTCGGTTTGCTTCAGCTTGTGCCACATCTTCAATGAGTGCGTTGATCTGTCCCTGTTCACGTACGCTCTCCTGATCTTGCCTGATGTAGGCAATAAACTGATTGATAATGGCGTCCATATCTTCGATGTCATGGACTATGCCATCTTTTAGATACTGGTCTTCCTCAACCATCATCTCTGATGCTAAGCGAATACGGGTGAGAGGGGTGCGCAGATCATGGGAGATGCCAGCCATTAACAGTGCGCGGTCTTGCTCTAACTGCTGCATGCTCAGAGACATCTGATTGAAGGCATTGGTCACTTCGATAATTTCAGTAGAACCACTGGCTGGGAGCGGTTCTGGGTAGTCCCCGCGAGAAACGGATATGGCGGCACGTTGTAGCCGTTTGAGTGGCTTATTTTGCTTGCGAGCAAACCACCAACCGCCCGCGACACTGAGCGCGCCAATGACCATTAAATAAAGGGTAAGCGGCGATAAGCCAAATTCGTTAAACCCAGTGAGGGGAACCTTTATCCATACAGAGGGCGCCTGCGGGGGACGGATCCAAATTTCAAACTCTTTCCCCTGAGCGATGCGAACTTCAGCTTTTCCACCTAAGTGCTCCGACATTTGTGCTGACAGCAAGCTGTAATAAGTGGCACGTTCAATACCCGCTTCACGAGCTTGCTTTAGGTTGTAGATCTCCATGCCGTCGTCACGCACTTTTGCATTCAGCGCATCGACCATGGTTAAGTGCTCGCGGCCTACATCGATGCCATCGACAAACAGTAGCTTAACTTGGCGGGCAATCAGTTGGTTTATTTGTTGATAGGTAGGCTGAATAAAATAGACTGCCACCGAAAGGTAGGAGACCAGCTGATTCACCAGCAACAAAGAGCCAATCAGTAATACTGTTTGGCTAAATGCGCTGCGTGGCAGAAATCGTTTTAACCACTTCATTTATCGCGTTCCGACGCCTATTGGACGATGTGATTATCGACGTGCGGCACCATCTGGCACAAACACATAGCCGAGTCCCCAAACCGTTTGAATATAGCGAGGGTTAGCAGCATCTTTTTCGATAAGTCGGCGTAGACGTGAAACTTGCACATCGATGGAGCGTTCGAGCGCAGAGTAGTCGCGGCCACGAGCAAGGTTCATTAATTTGTCGCGCGAGAGTGGTTCTCTAGGGTGGCTTACTAAGACCTTGAGAACGGCAAATTCGCCACTGGTCAAAGAGATCGCCTCTTCACCATGATACATTTCGCGAGTCGCTAAGTTGAGGGTAAATTCGCCGAAACTAATCTCCTCCTCTTGCTGGGTCGGTGCACCTGGAACTTCTGGGGATTGACGACGCATAACCGCCTTGATTCTGGCCAATAGCTCTCGGGGATTAAAGGGTTTCGGCAGATAATCATCAGCGCCTAACTCTAAGCCGATAATACGGTCTACTTCGTCACCTTTGGCAGTTAGCATTACAATGGGAATGGTGTTGCCATTTTGACGTAAGCGGCGACAGATAGATAAACCATCCTCGCCAGGCAGCATGAGATCTAATACCAGTAAGTGAAAGTTTTCACGTTCGAGTAATCTATCCATCTGCTCGGCATTAGCGGCACTTCGAACCTGATAACCCTGTTCCATCAGGTAACGCTCTAGTAAGGCTCTGAGCCTCATATCATCATCGACGACGAGAATCTTAGAGGTTTCTTGTCCCATGCTTTTTATCCCTTATTTCAGTGCGAGAGGCCAATAAAAGCCCCCCCAACTTGCTGATATTCATTATTAATTTTATATGCTCGCTTAATATAGCTGTTTTGCCGCTTAAAAGACTAGCGCAACTTTTTGTTCGCGAGGCAAATGAAACAAATTTTACATCCTGATGCATTATTTAATGCACTGAAAATTATAGCTTATTATCCAAATGTTTCCTGAAAAAAGCTAAATTGTAACTAAATCGGAATTGAATAAACCGATTGTAAATCGTGATTTGAAATTGAATCTGCTCAGGTTTGCGGGGGATTCGCCTGCTATTGCACCGCTAGGCTATTGTCTTTATCAGTGTGCTATAGGTATTATCTGGCCACGAATGGCAAGCAATACCGCTGCAATGCAAGAGAGTCATGTCAGAAAATACTAAAGCTATGCTGATCACCCGTGAAGGGTGGCAAACGCTCGACAGAGAGCTGAAATACTTGTGGAAAGAGTACCGCCCTGAGATCACTAAAAAGGTCCAAGAAGCGGCGGCGCAGGGTGACCGTAGTGAAAATGCGGATTACACCTATAACAAGCGGCTACTAAGACAAATTGACAGCCGGGTGCGTTACTTGGTCAAACGAGTAGAGGATTTACAGATTGTTGATTATTCGCCTCAGCAAGAGGGGAAAGTGTTTTTTGGTGCTTGGGTGGAGTTAGAAAACGAAGCCGGTGATCTGGTTCGTTATCGCATTGTGGGTAAAGATGAGCTGGACACTAAGCTTGGTTATATCACTATTGATTCTCCAATGGCTCGCGCTTTGATTGGCAAACAAGTTGACGACGAAGTCGTGGTGAGAACGCCTGCTGGCAACAAAGAGTGGTACGTCAATAAGATTCAATATAAGGCCTTTGACACCTAAGCCACTTATCTTTTTTAACTTATATAGTCTTTCGCTTTGGGCTTAATAGCGCTCGGCCATTGATGTTGAGCAGGGCAGACGGCATTAGGTCGAAGTGCCGCCTCTTATCAAGCCAGCGACGCAGAGCAAAACCTGCAAAAGCTCAAGGGTCGCACAAGTTTCCGAAACCGGCTGACGAAAAGTGGCAGCAATGTTGCCTTAAAGCGGTCGCTATCATTGATAACAGAAAGCCTGTATTAACAGGCTTTCATCATTTTTGAGAGGGCAATAGCGTACAACTTCGGCTATGCCTGTGTTATCTTTGGCGACACTGAAATCTATCAATCTAGGCATGACGTATTCTATGCACAATATTGCACAAATCATCGCTCAGGAACTCGACGTTCGCGAGCAGCAAGTGACCGCAACCATTACGCTATTGGATGACGGCGCAACAGTCCCTTTTGTGGCGCGCTATCGTAAGGAGGTCACAGGTGGTTTAGATGATACCCAGTTACGCACACTCTATAGTCGCTTGGGCTACCTGCGCGAACTCAATGATAGGCGCAAGGTGATTCTGTCTAGCATTGACACCCAGGGGAAGTTAACACCCGCATTACAGGCTGCCATTAACGGTGCCGACAGTAAAACACGTCTTGAAGATCTGTATCTTCCATTTAAGCCGAAGCGTCGCACTAAAGGTCAGATTGCGATTGAAGCGGGTATTGAGCCATTAGTCGATAGGTTATTGAACGACCGCCAAGCCAATATTGAGGCTGTTGCCAGCGAATTTATCAATAAAGCTGCCGGCTTTGATGATTACAAAGCCGTACTCGACGGCGCGCGCTTTATTCTGATGGAACGATTTGCCGAAGATGCAGAGTTGCTGCAAAAAGTACGTCGTCACCTAACGGGCTGCGCGGTACTGGAAAGCCGTTTAGTCAAAGGCAAAGAGAAAGAGGGAGCTAAGTTCAGAGATTACTTTGAACACACTGAAAAGTTGACCCAAATTCCATCGCATCGTGCATTAGCTATGCTGCGCGGTCGTAATGAAGGGGTGTTGAGTATCAGTATGAATGCCGACCCCGATACTGAGGCTAAACAGGGCAGTTATTGCGAAGTGATTATCGGTGAACACTTTAACCTCAAACTGACTGATAGCGATGTCGATCAATGGCTTAAGCAGGTTGTGACTGCTACGTGGCGGATTAAAGTTGCGTTGCAGATGGAGACTGAATTTATTAGTAAGCTTAGAGAGCGTGCCGAATCTGAAGCGATAAACGTATTTGCGCGTAATTTGGGCGACCTGCTTATGGCGGCACCTGCGGGGGCTAAGGCGACATTAGGTTTAGATCCTGGCCTTCGTACTGGCGTGAAAGTGGCTATTGTTAATAACACCGGCAAGTTGGTGGCTCATTCCACTATTTTCCCTCACGCGCCACAAAATCAGTGGGAGAAATCACTGCGCACTCTGTCTAATCTAGTCAAAATGCACAAGGTTGAGCTGATTGCGATTGGTAATGGTACCGCCTCGCGTGAAACCGATAAGCTGGCCGGTGAGTTGATTGCCACTGTGAAAGCAGAGATGCCACACCTGACTAAGATCATGGTGAGCGAAGCGGGGGCATCGGTCTATTCGGCGTCTGAGTTAGCCGCGGAAGAGTTCCCTGAGTTGGATGTCTCTATTCGAGGTGCGGTGTCTATCGCACGTCGCCTGCAAGACCCTTTGGCGGAGCTGGTTAAGATTGAGCCTAAATCAATTGGTGTGGGCCAATATCAGCATGATGTGAGCCAGAGTCAGTTGTCCCAGTCGCTTGAGGCCGTGGTCGAAGATTGCGTAAATGGCGTAGGTGTTGACTTGAATATGGCCTCAATGCCACTGCTGGCACAAGTGGCAGGATTAAATAAAACCTTAGCGCGTAATATCGTCGAGTATCGTGACCAGCATGGGCAATTCTCTAGTCGTAAGCAGCTGCTCAAGGTTGCCCGTCTCGGGCCGAAAGCGTTTGAACAAGCGGCGGGGTTCTTGCGTATTGCTGATGGTGATAACCCACTCGATGGCAGTGCTGTTCATCCTGAGGCTTATGCGTTGGTTGAATCTATTGCCAAGGCACAACAACAAGCCGTTGATAGTTTGATCGGCAACAGCGATCTCTTAAAACAAGTCGATGCCAAAGCCTTTGTTACAGAGGCGTTTGGTTTGCCAACTATTACCGATATCTTGGCTGAGCTAGATAAACCTGGACGCGATCCACGTGGTGAGTTTAAAACCGCCGTATTTAAAGAGGGCGTGGAGGAGGTGAAGCACCTCAAGCCTGAAATGATCCTAGAAGGAGTGGTGACTAACGTTACTAATTTTGGTGCCTTTGTGGATGTTGGGGTGCATCAAGATGGGTTAGTGCATATCTCATCACTTACCGACAAGTTTGTTAGCGATCCCCATACCGTGGTTAAAGCGGGTGATGTGGTGAAAGTCAAAGTGATGGAAGTCGATGTTGAACGCAAGCGGATTAGCTTAAGTATGCGCCTCGATGAGAAGTTGTCAGATAAAGCCAATTTGCCAAGACCTGCCCAGAACAAAACTCATAAAGGTGGACAAGGTAAGCCGCAGAAGTCTTTTAACAAGCAAGCGAAGGCGCCAGCCAATGCGGCCATGGGCAATGCGTTTGCCGATGCATTCGCGAAATTGAAAAAGTAGGGCTGCCAGAAAAGTTAAAGCCGAGTCATGATGACTCGGCTTTTTTGTCTCTCATCGTGGTGAATGAGTCTTGTCCGTTCTTCTTTTTAGCTTTCCTTTTACAATTTTAGAACTTCTTGTTTGTTTCTATGTCAAACTGTCACAGACAGTAACACCAATAAAAAAGTGCTCCGTCTCGAGAGCGTAAAATAACAAATATATTGCTAGGAAAATCATGAGTAAATTAGCATTTAGTTCTAAATTAGGGCCATTTCGTGCCATTATTTATTTTGGCTTGATAGCACTTGCTATCACCACCTTAAGCCGCATTGGCTTAGGTGTTTGGCAGGCCGATCGGGTTGCAGCGGTTGATGGTTGGTCCCATCTGTTGATTCAAGGCTTGCGTGTCGACTTTGCGACACTGTGCTGGTTATGGGGTGTCGCGGCACTAGGCACCGCAATTTTTAGTGGCGATCACTTCGTTGGAAGACGTTGGAATCAGTTGCTGAGAGTCTGGCTGACCCTTGGGCTGTGGTTAATGGTTTTTTTGGAAATTTCAACGCCCTCGTTTATTGAAGAATATGGCTTACGTCCAAACCGTCTCTATATCGAATATTTAATCTATCCCAAAGAAGTTATCTCTATGCTTTGGGCTGGACGTAAAGGCGAGCTGCTTTTAGGTTTTCTGGTCAGTAGTGTCACCTTGTGGGGCGGCTGGAGATTAAGTGGCCACTTACTACGACATGTCACTCAGCCACGTTGGTTATGGCGCCCTGTTCTCGCACTGCTAGTGATTGTTATTACCTTATTAGGGGCCAGATCGAGTTTGGGGCATCGTCCGCTGAACCCCGCTATGGTTGCATTTGCCGATGATCCACTCGTTAATAGCTTGGTGATTAACTCCTCCTATTCACTGTTTTTCGCTATCGATCAGATGAGCAATGAAGATAATGCCGCTAAGGTTTATGGCAAGCTTGAGAAACAACTGATCATTGATACGGTTCGCAAGGAGAGTGGCCGTCCACTTGAGGCGTTTACCTCAGAGACCTTGCCGAGTGTGACGTACAACCCGGCGACTTATCAGGGCAAGCCCAAAAATCTAGTGATTATTTTACAAGAAAGTTTAGGGGCGCGTTTTGTGGGTCACCTCGGCGGGTTGCCTTTGACCCCAGAAATTGATGCATTAGCGCAACAAGGTTGGGCCTTTGACAACCTCTATGCCACCGGCACGCGTTCGGTACGTGGAATTGAAGCGGTTACCACTGGGTTTACCCCCACACCAGCGCGTTCGGTGGTCAAGCTAGGTAAAAGCCAAACTAATTTCTTTACTATTGCAGATCTGCTTAAGCAACGCGGCTATGAAACACAATTTGTTTATGGTGGCGAGAGTCATTTTGACAATATGAAGAGCTTTTTCTTAGGCAATGGCTTTAGCAATATTGTGGATGAAAAGAGTTATAAAAACCCAGAGTTTGTTGGTTCTTGGGGGGTATCGGATGAGGACTTAATGCGCCGTGCTAACCAAGAGTTTGAACAGTTCCATCAGCAAGGTAAGCCGTTTTTTAGCTTAGTGTTCAGTTCGAGTAATCATGATCCATTTGAGTTTCCTGATGACCGTATCTCTCTTTATGAAGAGCCAAAGCAGACACGTAATAATGCGGCTAAGTATGCGGACTACGCTGTGGGTGAGTTCTTTAGGTTAGCCAAGAATGCCAACTACTGGAAGGACACCATTTTTGTCATTGTGGCTGACCATGACAGCCGTGTGGGCGGTGCCGATTTGGTGCCGATATCACGCTTTAGGATCCCTGGTATTATCTTAGGTGATGGCATTACTCCTAAAAAGGATGAGCGAGTGGTTAGCCAGATCGATCTGGCCCCCACTTTACTGTCACTGATGGGCGTCTCGGCTAGCTATCCTATGTTGGGGTACGATTTAACTCAGGTTGCTGACGATTGGCCTGGGCGTGCGTTAATGCAGTATGACAAGAATATGGCCTATGTACGGGGAGATAATGTGGTGATCTTACAGCCTGATCGCGCCCCTTCTGGGTTTAAATATGATTTCGCTTCACAGAAGCTATCGCACAATGAGCAACCAGATGAGATGAAGCAGGCGGCACTGGCTTGGGCACTGTGGGGCAGCATGGCTTATCAACAACAACTCTATCAAACTCCACCGTTGGCACAGCCTACAGAGCAAACGACCTCGCCTTAGATAAAGGTCGATAACGCAGGTTCGCCCTTGGGGTGAGCCTGTTGCTGATAGAAGTGTGACACATGAGCGGCGACCGTCTCATAAAATGAACTGGATTGTTCTGGCTGGGTAGTCGGTGCCTTAGTTAGAACTGGGCGAGGTTCGGCTTGTGGGCTGCGAATATCTCGCCGTGCAAGTGCAGGTTTCATCATCAGTGGTCGAATGATGGCTGGTGCGGCTTGTTGCGCCTGATTTTGCTGCTGTTTACCCTCTTGCTGTTGTTGACCCGCTCCCTGCTGTTTGGCCTGCACCTTTTCATTGAGCTTTGCTTGAATATGGGCTTGATCGGCGCTGCGCTCATTTTGCGGATTAAATGAGCGCTCTTCATGGCTTTTAGCCAGCTGCGGGGCGGGGATGATAGGTGGTCGCTGCTGACTTTCTACCCGTGCAGAGTCGGTCGCGGCATTGGTTGTCGCGATGGGGACCTGAGGATAGTTGGTGACCACTAACATAGTTTAACTCCAGCTGTAATGCTTAAATAATAAACAATTTTTCAACTAAGTTAAAGTGCTATCTAGGCAAGGTTGCCAGCCAATCAGTCATACCGGTTACAAATTCGCGCTTGTGTGAGAAAAACGGCGCATGAGAGGCTTTAGGCAATACCAGATCGCTAAAGGCTGCCTTAGTTGGCATCAATGGCTGTACTCGACGTGAGACCAACCCGTCTAAGCGTCCCCATACTCGAAACCAAGGCAGTGTTAGCTCATTGAGCTGCGGCCTTAAGTCGACATCGGTCAGCATGGCTAACCCTTGTTTTAACGCAGTTGCATCGGGTAACGGTTTTGCCATCACCAGATCCCTGAGTTGCTTGATATCTTGCTTGGCTGTTTCACTACCCATGGCTTGAATCGCCAAAAAACGCTCGACCATTTTACCTAAGTCGCGGTCTAACTGGTTGCCAAATTGCTCTAAAACCTGTGGTGGAATACCTGGCCAGCCCTCATCATCTCGAGCCATAAAGCAGGGTGATGAAGCGATAGTGACTAGCGCCACGACCTGCTTGGGATAGCGCAGCGCTGCACGGGTGGCGATTAAGCCCCCTAGTGACCAACCTACCCATATTGCCTGCGACGGAACCTGCGCCATAATGTAGTCAACCCAAGTATCTAGGTCTCCCTCTATGGCTGAACTGTTACCAAACCCTGGCAGATCCACATAGTGAATTTGGTAGTTTTGCATTACATCATGGAGCGGATTAAACACGGCACTGTTAACGCCCCAGCCATGGAGCATGACGATTGGTCGGCCTTGTCCTATAGTTTCAATATGCAAGGATTGCTGAGTCACTAAAATGCCCTTATCTAAATGGAATTTATCTTGGTGGAAACGTTGGCGACAACTGCCGCATGTTGTACACACCTTATTGCTCGCTAGTCTACCTAATCGGTGTTTGATCTGCCATCAGCAGGTGAACCCTCCTCATCACGGGATCTGTCATATCAGCTTGACTGCCAGCCTCTATGCCGAGCCGACCTGTCTTGGCTGTGGGAGAGCCCTAGTGATACAACAGCGCTATTGTGGATCTTGTATGGCAAATGCCCCGTTGGTGGTTGTGGCGCCATGCAGTTATCACGATGGAGTGGGTGAATATGTTGCCGCGATGAAGTATCAAGGGCAATTTGCAATACTGCATGCGTTAGTGACTGCTTTAATAGAGCGTCTTGAGGCGCTTGAAGCTGAAGGGATAGTCGAGCGGCCTCAAGTATTATTACCTGTGCCGTTACATTCAAGCCGCTTACGTGAGCGTGGGTTTAATCAAGCTTGGATTATAGCCAAGACTTTGAGTCAGCGGTTACAGATTCCGCTTGTCGATGATGCCGTAATGCGGGTGGCTAATACCCGTCCACAGGCGGGATTAACGGGTAAACAGCGACGTAGAAACCTAGAGGGAGCTTTTACATTAAAGCGTCACTTTCACTACCAACGCGTGGCAATTATTGATGATGTGGTCACCACAGGAACCACTGCCAACGCACTAGCCAAACTGTTTGAGTCGCGCTATATCCATGTACAAGTGTGGTGCCTCGCAAGGGCGGAAGCCCCACACTTGCGTGATTAGCAGCGCGCTCATCCTAGGCTAGTAGCCGTTACGTCGCCAGTTACGGTACTTGGTATGCACGCCGCGCGTAAAGGCTGAAGAGTATTCTTCGAGCAGATCGACACCATAAAGGATAGATACCACTATGAGCGAAAGTTTAATGGCTATCCAAGGATCGATCACGGCAATGCAGACACCGATGGCAGCCAAAGACCATATCGCTGCCGCAGAAGTGACGCCTACGACAACTCCCTCTTTCGCTAACATGACCCCTGCACCGAGGAAGCCTATTCCCGTCACCACTTGACCAATAATCCTTGAGGGATCAGACATGCTGGTGGCGACTGACATTGATGCGGTAATAAATATATAAGTACCTAATACAATTAGCGATGAGGTTCTAATACCGACGGGTTTTCCACGAAGCTGTCGTTCCAAACCGATAATAATACCGCAGGCAATAGCACAACCTAAAGACTCCCAGGTAAAAGGAGCGATTGTAAACAAGGTGTCAATATTCATGCCGGTAAAACCCTATAGAGTGACCAATATAACCGCTCACTACACGGTCTTGTCGCGATGAGAGAGCGGGAAAATTTTCGGCGATTTTAGTTTAAAACATTTAGCTGTCAATAGGATTTTGAGTCGTTGGAGTGCAATTACATTGACTGACTGTCATCGAAAATCTCTTCGATAGGCAGTTGGAACAATTTGGCTATTTTAAAGGCTAGCGGCAAACTGGGATCGTACTTATCTTTTTCTATCGCATTAATTGTTTGTCGTGAGACGTCGAGTTGGCCAGCAAGATCGGCCTGGGTCCAGTTGCGCTGAGTGCGCAATAGTTTGAGTTGATTCTTCATCCGTAACGTACTCTGCCTGAGATAATGCCTACCATATAAGTGATGGCGAGGGTGACGATTAAATAAGAGGCTTTGAGATCGGGAAGGATATTAGCGATGTCCAGTACCGAATATGATGAAAAGCCAACGATCGTCACGCCCACCGCTAACGCCAGTGCATCCAGCTGTATTTTGCGCTCCATCTCATCGAGTTGGGTTAAAAAGCGCTTGAAGGCCAGTGTCATCAAGATACCTATGCTGCTGTGCAGGATAAACAGGGTGGCAATTAACCAAGTGGCTGGTACCGGTGTTAGCTTTAATAGGTAAGTGGTCAACACTAAGCTCCCCGCCCACATTAGTGCCAAAAGGTTAACTTTGTTGGCATTTTTAATATCTCTGGCTGGCAGTCCTTTGGCACAAATTGCATCGAATATGTTTTTCATCATAACGTCCCTCTTAGTGGCTTTAAAAGTAAAGCTTATTTGACATTAAAGGTAGTGTTTAACTAAACTCGTGTCAAGTGTGTTTTACATAAAGATTGGTTTGCTTTACATTTTTTGGTAGCAAAAGTAGCGTGGCATCTTAGCGGGAGAGCGGCAGCTTATTGTGGGAGTTATGCTGTGAGGAAACTGGGTGGACACGTATTCGCTAGCGTCCACCCAGTGTTTAGCTGTCATTATTTGCCTTGAGTATATTTATCCATGATGAGGGCACAGGCGGCGTCACCCGTGATATTGAGTGAAGTTCTGATCATGTCAAAGATACGGTCGAGTGCGAACAAAAGAGGTAAGCCATCGATGGGAATTCCTGCTGCAAGCAGTACTGCCACGACTAAAAATGAAGGGCCAGGTACACCCGCTTGGCCGATTGCCCCTAAGGTGGAAGTGAAAACAATTGCGGCATAGGCTGTAATCGAAAGATCGATGCCATACATTTGTGCAAAAAACATAGCGACTAGGCCGTAATAGATAGCGTTACCACTCATGTTTATGGTTGCACCAAGCGGCAGCACAAAAGAGGCAGTGGCTTTAGAAACTTTGAGCTCGTTCTCGCAGGTTTCCATATTAACTGGCAGTGTTGCCATCGAGGAAGCCGTAGACAGCGCCATTACCTGAGGCTTTTTCATGGCTGAGATGAATTGCTTGGCACTAACCTTAGAAAATAGCTGTACTATCAGTGGGAAGAAGAGAAAGCCGTAAATTAAAATGGCTGCCACAAAGACGGCAAATAACTTAAACACTACTTCTAAAGCATCAAAGCCAAAGGTACCAACAGAGTCTGCCATCAGGCCAAATACCCCAATAGGAGCAATGAGCATCACGCAGTTAATCATCCATACAAACGCATCGACGATAGTGTTAAGCGTAGCGAGGATGGGTTTAGCTCCGTCACCCTTTACTTTGGTGAGTGCGATACCGAAGAAGATACTAAATACCAATATTTGCAGTATGTTACCCCCGGTTAACGATTCAAACACATTGGTGGGGATCATGCCGATAAAGGTATCCATGACACCGGGTAGCGCACCATGTTCATTGGTGACCACCATCAAATTTTGACCCGAATGGGCGCTAAATTCTATGCCGCTACCAGGTTTAAATAGGTTACCCATGAACAATGCCAATGAGACTGCGATGCCTGAGGTGACAATAAAAAATCCAAACGTGCCGATACCGATTTTTCCAGCTGACGGGCTGTCGCCAAGACTTGCCGCACCAGAGATGATGGACACTAACACCAGCGGGATGACTAACATCTTGATTAGGTGAATGAAGATGGTGCCGAGTGGTGCAAAGATGCTGGCATCTTCCCCCATGATAAAGCCGACCAGAGCACCGATGATCATGGCGATCACCACCTGTACGCCGATATTGCGCATGAGTTTGTTCGTTTTATTCGCCACGTTGGCCTCTTAGTTAACTGAGCAGTGAATTGGGTAAAAGTATAGGGTTAAAGTTGATGACTTTGGCGGCGTTAAACTAGCATGTTGCCGATATAGAAATTGTGAATAGGTGCGGATCCTTCATTTAATTATGGTAAAGATCGGTTTTATGCTGAATTTATTATGCTATTGATAAAAAAATGGCGTCAAAAATAAAGATTGCTCAATATGCATGGTGCTTAAGGGGGAGGTATTATGGAATCGGCAAAAATGCTCTATTAATGGTCAAAAAATAGTGATCAAAAAAATCCCAACCAAGTAAACTTGATTGGGATTTATAACACTCGTTAACCTTGTTTCAGGTCATTTAGCCTTGATGTTGATTAAGAAGTTAAGCCTTAGGGCCTGCACTCTTAATTGCATCAGAAACATCGTATTTAACGAAATTTGCCGCAAACTCTTCTGCTAGTTGCTGGGCATACTTGTCATACTCTGCTTTGTCAGCCCAAGTGTTTACAGGATTCAGTAAGTTGCTATCAACACCTGAAATAGTCACAGGGACTTCGAGGTTAAGTTTGTCGATATGCACGGTCTCAACATCTTTCAACTCACCACTAACGATAGCATCGACAATTGCACGTGTAGTTGGGATATCGAAACGCTTACCCACACCATGTGGCCCCCCGGTCCAACCTGTATTCACTAGGTAAACCTGACTGCCAAACGATTCTATACGCTTCATAAGTAGTTCAGCGTAAACACCCGCTGGACGTGGGAAGAAAGGCGCGCCGAAACAGGTTGAGAAGGTAGACTGAATAGCAGAGGTTGACCCCATCTCAGTTGAACCGACTTTAGCTGTATAACCCGACAGAAAGTGGTAAGCCGCTTGCTCTTTGGTGAGCTTAGACACTGGTGGTAAGACACCAGATACATCACAGGTTAGGAATACCACTGCATTTGGCTCGGCGCCACGGTTTTCCTCTTTGCGTTGAGCGATATGCTCAAGCGGGTAAGCGGCACGGCTGTTTTCAGTTAGGTCAGTGTTGCTGTAATCAGGTACACGATTGTCATCCATGGTCACGTTTTCTAGCACGGTGCCAAAACGGATTGCATCCCAAATGACGGGCTCATTTTTCTGACTAAGGTCGATACATTTTGCGTAGCAACCGCCTTCGATATTAAATACGCCACCAGGTGCCCAACCATGTTCGTCATCACCGATAAGGAAACGCTTAGGATCGGCTGATAGGGTCGTTTTACCTGTGCCAGATAGACCGAAGAACAAGGTGGTGTCGCCATCAGTGCCTACGTTTGCCGAGCAATGCATTGGCAATACGCCCTTTGCTGGCAATAGGAAATTTTGCACTGAAAACATAGATTTTTTCATCTCGCCTGCATACTTCAAACCTGCGAGAAGCACTTTACGGTCGGCAAAGTTGATGATAACGGTTGCATCAGAGTGAGTGCCATCACGTGACGGGTCACAAGTGAAACCTGGTGCGTTCATGATCTGCCAGACAGGCTTGTTTGCCGCGTTAAACTGCTCTGGTACGATAAACAGGTTGCGGGCAAATAGCTGATGCCAAGCCGTCTCTGTGGTTACATTAATTGGCTGATAGTGCTCTATGTCGGCACCCACTTCTAGTTCAGAAACAAAGGTTTCTTTGTCTGAAAGATAGGTTTCAACTCGATCCCAAAGTGCGTTAAAGGCATTCATTTCAAATGGCTTATTTACTGGGCCCCAGTCGATATCATTTTCTGAGCTTGCTTCTTTGACGATAAATCTATCATTGGGTGAGCGGCCTGTGCGTTCACCGGTTTTTGCCACTAATGCACCATTCGCCGTTAGCTCTCCTTCGCCACGAGCGAGTGCAAACTCAATGAGTTGTGCTGTTGAGGGGTTTTTATGAGTTTGCTTAGATCCATCCGCCATCTGTAAGGTCTCCATCTTTTGAGTAGGTTAAGTTACCGATCTATGCCAGCTTGTTATTGTTTTTTCTGCATGCTAGGAGCAGAGCCGTGATTGTAACGTAAGCGCAACGGAATGTGTGAGGAAGATCGTGAAATTAGCTAAAAAAAGAGGGTGCTCACAGGCACCCTCTTAATGGTCTAGTTTGACAGCGTCAATAATGGCGCGTCGTTACTGCTGGGTATCAGAGGTCGGAGCGTTATTAAATAAGGCTTCAACATCAATAGAATCAAAGCTATAGTTGCTGTTGCAATACTCGCATCCCATATCAATTTTGCCTTGTTCTGCCAAAATTGAGTCAAGTTCAGCTTTTGCGACCGTACGAAGTGCCTGACCGCTACGTTCACGCGAGCAGGTACAAGAAAACGTGACATCAATGGGATCGAACAGGCGAACCTCTTCTTGATGATACAAACGATGCAGTACCTCTGTGGCGTCAAGCTCAAACAACTCTTCAGCTTTAATGGTACTCGTGAGCTGCTCTAGGTGCTCGAACTCTGCATTGTGGTCGCTTTCACCTGGTAGCACTTGTAGCAACATCCCCGCGGCTTGCTTGCCATTAGCAAATAAGCGAATCGCTGTGGGTAGCTGCTCTGATTGGGCAAAATATTGCTCTAAACATTCAGCTAAGGTGGGTTTGTCTAGTGCAACTACACCTTGGTAGCGCTCACCATTGGTGGGCGTTAGAGTGATCACCATGTGACCTTGACCCATGAGCTGAGCAATATCGGCATCGGCTGGAATATCACCATCCCAACGAGACACACCGCGCAACTGCTGCAGGTTGTTACCGTTAATCACTGCGAGTGATACTGGGCCAGTACCTTGTACCTGAACACTGATATCACCATCGAATTTCAATGTCGCGGTCAGCAGTGATGTTGCCGCCATCAACTCACCTAACAGGCCTTGGATTGCTGCTGGGTAAGTGTGGGCCGCAAGGATCTCTTGGTAGCTTTTTTCAAGTTGAACGATTTGACCGCGAACATCGGCATTGTCAAATAGGTAACGGTTTAATGTATCTTTACTCATTTCAGTCTCACGGTTACATTTTGTAGACGCCGATTTTTCAGCATCAATTAAATTGCTATATGGTGTTTAGTGGCCAATTTTTCAACGGCTATACCGCATTAAAATCACTAACTTTCTTTAAAACGGATCAGCTGACGACGCTGTTTCTTATCTGGCTTGGTATCTGGCGCTGGGTTATTCAGCACGTTTAAACGTCTGGCTTCGGCATAGGTGGCTCTTTTGGCGATGCTTTCACTCGTTTCTTCATACAAGGTTTGTGCGATAGTCGCCTTGTGACGTTGTTCGGATAACAGCTTAATGACGACCTCTCTGTCGTCATGCCCCTGTCTGAGCCTAATGACGGCATTGACCTCAGCCTGTTTACTCGACTTGGCTCGTTGACCGTTATAGTGTACTTTTCCGCCATTGATCATCTCTTTGGCGATGGCGCGAGTTTTATAAAAGCGCGCTGCCCATAACCATTTATCTAAACGAACTGAAGAGGGGGGTTCAGATCCCATGGTTATTACCTCTACTTAAGTGTATAAAGATGGGTGAGTTCACATGCTGGGCAATAAGTTCCCTGTATCACGGTGCAATCACCTAATATAGCGACCGACTTCACACCCTTTTTAGGCGCGTAAAGTTAGCATATTTAGCCCTTATAGGCCAATTTAGCTAGTGTTATGGGCTTGTTGCCGATAGCAGGGTAGGTTAGCATGAGTCACAAGTTCCTAAATTATCATAATCAGATTAGAGACCTGTATAGAGGGTCCACATAATATGGATTTATTAGACAAAGTTATATCTAAGGCTGCGGCCATCCCGCACAAGCCTTTGAGCGCCGCAACTTTTTGGCTAGGACTAATCGTTGCTATTTATTTGTTGGCGCAGATCACATGGAAGTTAGTGCCTGTTTCGGATACGCCGCAGACCTGGCAAGCTAATCCTATTTCCAGTAGTTCATCTGAGCAGGTGAGCCTTTCTGCATTGCAAAGTCTTGCGCTATTTGGCAAGGCGGACCTCAATGGCGGTAAGCCTAAAGTTGCGCCTGTCGAAGACAAAATTATCGATGCACCCAAAACGTCACTCTCTATTCAGCTCACGGGGGTCGTGGCATCTACCTCCGAACAGAACGGTTTAGCTGTGATTGAGTCTAGCGGTAGCCAAGAGACGTATGGCTTAGGCGATAAGATTAAGGGCACATCGGCTTCGCTTAAAGAGGTGTATGCCGATCGCATTATTATCTCTAACAGCGGGCGATATGAGACCTTGATGCTTGATGGTCTTAAATATGAGACTCAAAGTCAGGCTAATCGTCAGTTACAACAAGCCAAGCGTTCGCGTGGTGTCGAGCAAATTGATCAACGAGACAATCAAGCTGTCGCCGAAGAGCTACAGAGCTCACGTGATGAGTTACTTGCCGATCCAAGTAAAATTACAGACTACCTTGCTATTTCACCGGTTAACAGCGGTGGAGAATTACAGGGGTATCGTTTAAACCCTGGCAAGGATAGAGAACTATTTAAACAAGCTGGCTTTAAAGCCAACGATTTAGCAAAATCAATCAACGGCTATGATCTGACTGAAATGAGCCAAGCATTGGAAGTGATGGCGCAACTGCCAGAATTGACCGAGATCTCCTTGATGGTAGAACGAGAAGGTCAACTGGTTGAGATCATGTTTAGTTTGCCGCAATAAAAAGGGTTTTAGGGGAAGTCATTAAATGAATAATAACAATATTCGCCGCAATCTTATCGCTGGCGTTGTGATGGGGGCGTCTTTGCTGGCACCGCAACTTGCGTGGTCTGAGCAATATGCGGCTAACTTTAAAGGTACGGACATCCAAGAGTTTATCAACATTGTTGGTAAAAATTTGAATCGCACCATCATCGTTGACCCAACGGTTCGCGGCAAGATTAACGTGCGCAGTTACGACTTACTTAATGATGAGCAGTATTATCAATTTTTCCTAAACGTATTGCAGGTTTATGGTTATGCGGTTGTCGAAATGGACAACAACATCATCAAAATCATCAAAGATAAAGATGCTAAAACTTCAGCGATTCGCGTTGCCGATGATGACGCGCCAGGCCTTGGCGATGAGATGGTAACCCGTATTGTTGCTCTGTATAACACTGAAGCAAAACAACTCGCACCACTGTTACGTCAACTTAATGACAATGCTGGGGGCGGTAACGTAGTTAACTACGACCCTTCCAATGTCTTGATGATTTCTGGCCGTGCAGCTGTAGTAAACAAGTTGGTTGAGATTGTTCGCCGTGTCGACAAGCAAGGTGATACCGAAGTACAAGTGGTGCCACTTGAGTTTGCTTCTGCCGGTGAAATGGTGCGTATTATCGATACGCTTTACCGCTCAACTGCCAATCAGTCACAACTTCCAGGCCAAGCGCCTAAAGTGGTTGCCGATGAGCGCACTAACGCCGTGTTGGTCAGTGGTGATGAAAAGAGCCGCCAACGTGTTGTTAGTCTAATTAAGAAGCTCGATGCTGAACAGGCCACAACAGGCAACACCAAAGTACGCTACTTGCGTTATGCCAAGGCAGAAGATTTAGTTGAGGTGTTAACTGGCTTTGCCGAAAAGTTGGCGAGCGACCAAGATAGTGGGCAAGCTCAGGGGGGCCGCAGCAAGCGCCGTAATGAGATCAATATTATGGCTCACGCCGATACCAATGCCTTGGTGATCAGCGCTGAACCGGATCAGATGCGTACCATTGAGAGTGTCATTAACCAGTTAGATATTCGCCGCGCGCAAGTATTAGTTGAAGCCATTATTGTCGAAGTCTCTGAAGGCGATGATGTAGGCTTTGGTATTCAATGGGCGACCGAAGCAGGTGGCGGTACCCAGTTTAATAACTTAGGTCCAACTATCGGTGAGATTGGTGCGGGTATCTGGCAAGCTCAGCCTACAGAAGGTGATTATATTCGGGATCCGATCACTGGTGAGTATGATAAGAAAAATCCAGATAAAAAAGGTGACATTACACTACTTGCTCAGGCGTTAGGCAAAGTCAATGGTATGGCGTGGGGCGTGGCGATGGGTGACTTTGGCGCGCTGATCCAAGCTGTGTCGAGCGACACAAAATCAAATGTACTTGCAACGCCTTCTATCACCACCTTGGATAACCAAGAAGCCTCATTTATCGTTGGTGACGAAGTGCCTATTCTGACAGGTAGTCAGAATTCCAGTAACGGTAACAGTAATCCTTTCCAAACGGTTGAGCGTAAAGAGGTGGGCGTAAAACTTAAAGTCGTACCACAGATCAACGAAGGCACCACAGTTAAGTTGACCATTGAGCAGGAAGTCTCTGGCATCAATGGTAAGACAGGTGTCGATGTCACCTTTGCGACTCGTCGTTTAACCACGACTGTCATGGCCGATTCAGGTCAAATCGTGGTGCTAGGTGGCCTAATTAACGAAGAAGTACAAGAGAGCGTGCAGAAGGTGCCTTTCCTCGGTGATATTCCGGTTATTGGCCACTTGTTCAAGTCATCTTCAAGCGGTAAGAAAAAGAAAAACCTGATGGTGTTTATTAAGCCGACCATTATCCGTGACGGTATCACCATGGAAGGCATTGCTGGCCGTAAGTACAACTATTTCCGCGCGTTACAGCTTGAACAACAAGAGCGTGGCGTTAACTTGATGCCAAGTGCCGATGTTCCGATTCTGGAAGAGTGGAATCAAGAAGCGTACCTGCCACCAGAAGTGAATGACGTGCTGCAGCGTTATAAAGATGGCAAAGGGCTAGATACGCAGATGCGTGAGACTGACCCTGCACTCAAGCATATTTCTGACAACAAACAGCAAGATGCGACCGATGAGTGATCTTCAAGCCGCTCAGAATGATGAGTTAGCCCAAGTATCGAGTGAACTTGGGTTAGCCTCAGAGGCCGAATCCGATGAAGTTTTTCACTCAAGTAGCCGTGAGCGCTTGCCGTTTGCGTTTGCCCACAGATTTGAATTGGTGTTAGACAAAACCCAAGATGGTGCATTAACACTGTATCACACGGCGACAACGCCATTGGAGGCGATGTTAGAGGTTCGCCGTTATACGGGGCAGGAATTGGCATTAAGCCAACTTGACGCGAATGTGTTTGAAGCCAAACTCACCCAAGTTTATCAAGCTAACTCTTCTGAAGCGCAACAGCTGATGGAAGATATTGGCAACGAGATGGATCTGTTTACACTGGCTGAAGAGTTACCACAAACAGAAGATCTGCTCGAGGGGGATGATGATGCACCGATCATTAAATTGATCAACGCCCTACTGTCTGAAGCGATCAAAGAGGAAGCGTCTGATATCCACATCGAAACCTACGAGAAGCAACTTGTGGTGCGTTTCCGTGTTGATGGTGTACTCAAAGAGGTGCTTAAACCTAACCGTAAGCTGTCGTCGCTCTTGGTCTCTCGTATCAAGGTGATGGCACGTCTGGATATTGCAGAGAAGCGTGTGCCGCAAGATGGTCGTATCTCATTACGTATCGCTGGTCGTGCGGTCGATGTGCGTGTCTCGACAATGCCATCGAGCCATGGTGAGCGTGTGGTGATGCGTCTGCTGGATAAAAATGCCGGCAACCTTGACCTCAAACAGCTCGGTATGACAGATGCCATTCGTCACCAGTTTGATGAACTTATCCGTAAGCCGCATGGTATTATTTTGGTGACCGGTCCTACTGGGTCGGGTAAGAGTACGACCTTGTATGCTGGGTTGACTGAAATTAACTCTATCGACACCAATATTCTGACCGTCGAAGATCCCATTGAATATGAGTTAGCCGGTATTGGCCAGACACAGGTGAATACTAAGGTTGATATGACCTTTGCCCGTGGTTTGCGTGCAATCTTACGTCAAGATCCCGACGTGGTGATGATTGGTGAGATCCGTGACTTAGAAACAGCTCAAATTGCTGTACAGGCTTCATTGACGGGTCACATGGTGATTTCGACACTGCATACTAATACAGCCTCGGGTGCGATTACTCGCCTACAAGATATGGGTGTTGAACCTTTCTTGGTCTCATCGAGTCTATTGGGTGTGTTAGCGCAACGACTGATCCGGACCTTATGTCCTAAGTGTAAGACACCACACACACCCGATGCGCGTGAATGTGAACTATTAGGCATAGAGCCTGATGAGGCACACACCATCTATCGTGCCAATGGGTGTTCAGCTTGTGGAAACAATGGCTATCGCGGTCGTACTGGTATCCATGAGCTCTTGGTGGTCGATGATCATGTTCGTGAATTGATCCACACTGGACGCGGCGAGTTAGCGATTGAAAAACATATTCGTCTGTCTGTGCCCAGTATTCGTCATGATGGTATGAGTAAAGTGCTTGCAGGGGTGACTACCCTAGAAGAAGTGCTGCGCGTTACTCGCGAGGAGTAAATCATGCCAGCATTTGAGTACAAGGCATTAGATGCCAAAGGTAAACAGCAAAAAGGGGTTGTCGAAGCTGATACGGCGCGTCACGCTCGTGGTCAGTTGAGAGAGCAGCGGCTAATGCCGCTTGAAATCACGCCTGTTGTTGAAAAAGAGTCTAAGACTAAGTCTGCCAGCTTCAGTTTCAAGCGTGGCATATCGGTGGCCGACCTTGCATTGATCACTCGCCAAATCGCCACACTTGTGGCGGCGGGCTTGCCTGTTGAAGAAGCATTGAAAGCGGTCGGTCAGCAGTGTGAAAAAGATCGCCTTGCTAGCATGGTTATGGCAGTCCGCTCTCGTGTTGTCGAAGGTTATAGCCTTGCCGACTCAATGGCAGAGTTCCCTCATATTTTTGACGATCTCTATCGCGCCATGGTGGCCTCCGGTGAAAAGTCGGGCCATCTTGAAGTGGTATTGAATCGTTTGGCGGATTACACAGAACGTCGTCAGCAGTTAAAGAGTAAAATGACTCAGGCGATGATCTATCCTGTGGTACTCACAGTGGTCGCGATCAGTGTGATTGCTATCTTGCTCGCGGCGGTTGTTCCTCAAGTTGTCGGCCAGTTTGAGCATATGGGGCAAGAGTTACCTTGGACTACCCAATTGTTGATTGCCTCATCTGACTTTATTCGTGACTACGGCGTGATTGTGCTGGGAGTTATCGTCGCTCTGTTTATTGCAGCGAAACAGCTGTTGCGTAGTCCCGCTAACCGAATGAAATTTGATGCGGCTATGTTGGTGATGCCCGTGATTGGCCGCGTCAGCAAAGGCCTTAATACTGCGCGCTTTGCCAGAACATTGAGTATTCTAACGGCCAGTTCGGTGCCACTACTGGATGCCATGCGTATTGCCAGTGAAGTATTGATGAACGTGAAAGTTAGAGCTGCGGTCGAAGAAGCCACAGCCAGAGTGCGTGAGGGAACCAGTTTGGGGGCGGCATTAGCCAACACTAAACTTTTTCCACCAATGATGCTCTATATGATCACCTCAGGTGAAAAAAGTGGTCAGCTGGAGCAGATGCTAGAGCGCGCTGCAGATAACCAAGACAGAGAGTTTGAGTCTAACGTTAACATCGCCTTAGGGGTGTTTGAGCCATTATTGGTGGTCAGTATGGCAGCAGTGGTACTGTTTATTGTATTAGCGATTCTGCAACCGATTTTAGAACTAAATAACATGATCAGTGGTTGATGTATTGCATCAAATCACAGGGTTCTAACGCTCAGGCGTTGGGGCATTTTTTATAGAGGAAGTATTAATGCAAGTAAGAAACAAGCAAAAAGGTTTTACCCTATTAGAAGTGATGGTCGTTATTGTAATTTTAGGGATCCTTGCTTCTATGGTTGTACCTAATCTTATGGGTAACAAGGATAAAGCTGACCAACAGAAAGTGGTATCTGACATTGTTGCATTAGAAAATGCGCTCGATATGTATCGTTTGGATAACAGTATCTACCCGACCACTGAGCAAGGGTTAGAGGCTTTAGTACAGAAGCCAACCATCTCACCTGAGCCACGCAACTATCGTGAAGATGGTTACGTGAAACGTCTTCCGCAAGATCCATGGAGAAATGACTACTTACTGTTGAGCCCTGGTGAACAAGGTAAAATTGATATCTTTAGTGCGGGCCCTGATGGCCAGCCAGGTACCGAAGATGATATCGGTAGCTGGAACCTACAAGACTTCCAATAAGTAGAGTCTGAGTAAATGAAGATGTCACGGCAGTTTGGTTTTACCCTAATGGAAGTGCTACTAGTGGTACTGATAATGGGGTTAGCTGCATCTGCGGTGACCTTTACAACAGGTGGAGCCGATAAGCAGCAAGCGCTTGAGCGTGTTGCCCGCCAGTTTATGGCATCCACCGAGTTGGTGTTAGATGAAACCGTACTAAGCGGCCACTTTATCGGCATTGTCATCGACAAAGATCATTATGAGTTTGTCTTTTATGATGAGGGCAAATGGAAACCGTTACAGCAAGATAGATTACTCGCTGCTCGTGAAATGGAATATGACGTGCAGATGCATCTTACTCTAGAGGGGATGCCATTATCGCAAGAGGACGAGGAGCAAGACTCTTGGTTTGATGAGCCGCTTATAGAGCCATCGGCTGAAGACAAGAAGAAGTTTCCTGAACCACAAGTGATGTTGTTTCCTAGCGGTGAGATGAGTTCTTTTGAATTGGCGTTTGTCAGTAAAGATGAAAGGGGCAATGAGATAGAAGCCTTGGTGATTGGCGATGCATTAGGGCGTTTGACTCTGGGGAGAGACGATGCATTTGATGATTAGGTTATTAAATGTCAAAACGTTACCAACCATAGTGACCACTAAGCGGCTTGGACAATGTGGCATGTGTCGTTTAAGCATCGAGGTAGTGGTGTGAAGCACAATCTACAGGGCATGACATTGTTGGAAGTGATCGTGGCGTTAGCTGTTTTTGCTATTGCCGCGGTCTCAATTACTAAGAGTCTTGGCGACCAAATCGCGAATATGCCGATATTGGAAGAACGCACCTTGGCTCAATGGGTCGCCAGCAACCAGATGGTTGATGCGCGCCTTGAAGGCAAGTTTCCCGAGCTGGGTAAAAAAGAGGGCAGCGTCGATTTGGCCGATAAAGAGTGGTTTTGGCGTAAAGAGGTGATTAAAACCACCGATGACAACTTTCGTATGATACGTATTAGTGTCAGTGATGATGAGCGTTACGGCCGTATCATTGCCCAGGTCAGCAGTTATGTGCTCAAAACAGAATAAGCGTTTACAGGGGTTTACCCTGTTAGAGATGCTCGTGGCAATTGCCATTTTCGCCATGCTAGGACTCGCAGCAAACTCAGTGTTGCATACCGTGATGCAAAATGATGTCGCGACCGAAGAGTTTGCAACTAAGCTCAAATCGATGCAGCAAGGTTTTGGGGCATTAGAGCGCGATTTTGGCCAGATGGTCGCCCGCACACCGCGATTATTAGAGGGTGGACGAGGTAATACCGTGTTGCAGACCGGATCGGACCTGTTTGATTCGGAGTCAGAGGCGATTGTGTTTTATCGTATTGGTTGGCTCAACCCCGATGGTATTTTGCCGCGAGGCAGTTTGCAGTCAGTCGCCTATGTGGTGCAAGACAATAATTTAGAGCGTTGGTACTTTCCCTATCCTGAGCCCGAGTTTGGCGCTGAGCCAATTAAAACCATCGTCATTAGAGATGTGTTATCGGTGGAATACTCCTTTTTTGTCGAAGATAAATGGGAGCGTAAGATTGACGCCACCTCTTTGCCTAAAGCCATTGCGATGGAGGTTGAGGTCGAAGGTTTAGGTAGAATACAACGGAAGTTTTTGCTGCCATTAGGTGCCAGTGTCGCTAAGAGTGACGATAGCGACGGCAATAACAACGACAAAGGCGACGAGAACAACGACGGGACTAGTGACACCGACAGCAACTCGAATGATGACGACGAGAATGGTCGTAAGAGGGGAGACGGTGTTGATTAAATCTCCTCAAAAGCAGCGCGGTGTTGCACTGATTGTCGTACTGCTTATTGTGGCGATGATTGCAATCATCGCCACCAATATTAATAGTCGTAATCAGATATCAGTGCGTCGTACTATCAATTTGGCACAATATGATCAAGCTTATTGGTATGCGATTTCGGCCGAAGAGTTAGCTAAAAAAGTATTGAAGCAAGATCTAGATGATGCCGATGAAGGCAAGGTGCATCGCCAGCAATATTGGGCGCAAGCCGATGTGGTCTTTCCCGCTGAGCTCGGAGAGATAGGCGGGCGAATTAGCGATATGCAGGCATGTTTTAATATTAATGCCCTATCGATAGAGACCAAAGAGGTTGAAAATGGTCAACCTAAACTGCCACTTGCAGCCACCCAATATAAAGGACTGCTTGTTGCACTGGGGATGGATGATTTCTCTGCGGAGCGATTAACGCACACCCTTAAAGATTATATTGACGAGGATACGGTCGCCAGCCCATTTGGGGCAGAGGATGCGGATTATGAATCGCGCACTATTCCTTATCGAGCGGCCAACACCTTAATGAATCATCGCAGTGAACTGCGTGCGGTGATTGGCTATAGCCAAGATATTTACGTTAAGCTTGCTCCCTATATCTGTGCAATCCCAGGGAATGACAGACAAGTATTGAATGTTAACACCATTGAGGTTGAACATGCGGCGCTGTTGGCGGGGATGTTTGACAATAAGATCAGTGTGGGAGAAGCAGAAAGCATTATTAACCAGCGTCCTGGCGATGGTTATGACAGCATTGAGGATTTTTGGGCCAATGGCTCTATCTCTAGCCTGCGCACTGAGAAGAATTTGGAGTCGAGTTTTAGCCTGAAAAGCAGCTACTTTTTATTGGAAGCTGGAGCCAAGGTTGATGGCGCTACTTTTCGCATGGAAAGTGTGATGCGAGTGGCTGGTGGCAATCAGCTTGATATCTTGACGCGCCAATATGGCGGCCAGAAATAATCAGCTTGTTGGTGCCGTTAGGCACAACAGGTTATGTAGAATAAGACAAGCTCATTGAGAGCAACTTAATGAGACTTGTGGAGAAAGACATTGAGTGAACGACTATTTATCCGTTTAGGAAGAAGCATAGAGGACAGCTGCTCTTGGCTAGTGTGGTCCGAGCAAGAGCAAGAGATCATCGCATCAGGAGAACTCGCGGATGCCAAAGCTTTGCCGACCTTAACTGAGCGAGCGGGTAATCGTCCGGTCGACATCTTAGTGCCATCTTCTGCTATTACGTTAACGTCGGTGCAGCTGCCTGAGAAGGGTCAACGCCAAGCGGTCAAAGCATTACCCTTTATGCTGGAAGAGAACCTCGCCGAAAACGTTGATGAGCTGCATTTTGTCACGGGTCCTCGCAATGGCGAGTCCCTCAGCGTGGCGGTTGTTGCCCATGAGCAGATGCAAAACTGGCTGAGCTGGTTAAGCGATGCGGGCATTAAAGCCAAGCAGGTAGTACCTGATTGTTTGGCCTTGCCATTAGCGCAATGCCAGTGGGCGGCGATGAAGTTTGGCCAAGACTACTTGTTGCGTACCAGCCAAGGCGGTGGTGTATGCCTTGATGCCACTTGGTTTCAAGCCACCCTGCCTAAATTAGCCGCCAAAGAGCAAGATGAAACCATAACCTTAGCTAGCTATAGTGATTTTGATATCGACGGCGTTGAAGTCAAGGCTCAGCCTTTAGATCTACCTATGTTAGTTTTGGCTAAAGGCATACTTAATGCGCCTTTAAATTTACTGTCTGGCGTTTACACACCAAAGCGTGAATATGGCAAACACGTATTATTGTGGCGCAATGCTGCCATTGTCATCGGTATTGCGATTGTGCTGTCGCTGGTCAATAAAGGGCTAAACATTCATGAAATGAATGTCGAGCGTGATCGTCTACAAGCTCAGAGTGAAGCGATTTTTAAGCAGGTTGTCGGCAGTTCTCGTGTCGTCAATGTGCGGCTGATGGAAAGTCAGTTACGCAGTCTGCAAGGTTCAGGCGGTGGTACGGCATTTTTCACTATGCTGGATGGATTGAGTGGCGCATTTGCTAAAGTGCCGGCATTAAAGCCGACCAGTTTGCGCTTCGACAGCGGCCGTAATGAACTGCGCATGCAGATCACCGCTAAGAGTTATGCACAGATAGAGCAGTTTAAAGAGATTGTTGCAGCACAGTTCGCGGTTGATTCTGGTGCCATGAATAGCAGTGACGATGAAGTGACTAGCACCTTAACCCTGAGGAGCAAGTAAGATGGAAAACATTAAGACTTGGTGGAATGGGTTAATTCTGCGCGAAAAGCAAATGGTGTCTGTGGGTGGTGTCGTGTTAGCGATAGGGATCCTTTATTGGGGGATTTGGGCACCGATTAGTGGTGCTGAAGCCGATGCTGAACGCGCACTACAGGCGCAACAAAATACCTTAAGTTATGTTAAACAGACTGCCAATAAGATAGCGGGTTTGAAGCAATCGGGTGGTCAAAAGGGGTTTTCGGGCAGTTTAAGTGCCGCGGTGACTCAGTCGGCAAAAGCCTATGGGCTTGAGATCACGCGAATGCAGCCGCAAGGCAAAAAAATTCAGGTGTGGATGGACGAAGTGCCGTTTGATTCACTCTTGGGTTATTTGAGTGACTTAGTGCAAAAGCAAGGGCTGTCGCTTGAAAATATCGATCTAGCTCAATCCGATACACCAGGTTTGGTGAAAGTTCGTCGTATTCAGTTGTCGCAGTAATTAGTGGTTTTAAGGTGTCGTTGTGAGTCTAGTTAAAAAAGTATTAATTGGTGTCGCGGTTTATCTGGTTTTTTTAATCGCCTTGTTTCCCGCCAGCCTAGCCGTTAAATTGGCGCCGCTGCCCAAAAATATCGTGATAAGTGGTGTGTCAGGTACCATCTGGTCAGGCAATATTGATGCACTAACGGTGCAAAAACGTCAGTTGGAATTGATTCAGTGGCAGTTAAGCCCATGGGGGCTGCTGTTAGGTAAAGCTAACCTAGATCTTGTAATTGGTAATCGGGCGAGTGTCGCGAATGGCAAGGGGTTCGTATCACTCTCTATGTCAGGTGTCGATGCATCAGACTTAAGATTTGAAGCCCCCAGTGATTTCTTAATCGGTAATGCGCGTTTACCTTTTAGAACGAAAGTCGACGGCCACTTTAGCCTGATGGTACAAACACTAGAGCAAGGCTTACCTTGGTGTGAACAGCTAGTAGGTAAGTTGTTTGTCCAGGGGTTGCAGGTCAATAACCAGTTTGGTCAATATCCACTTGGTGATATGGCGGTGGGCTTAAGCTGTGTCGATGGTAATATAAAAATTGCCTCTGATGAAACCATGAATCCACTAGGATTGACGGGTCATGCGCTGCTCAAAGCGGATAAGCAGATTCAGGTGACCGCGAAGGTGAGAGAAACCGACGCACAGCCAAACGATCTTAAGCAGGCGCTAAGTTTCCTTGGTAAAAAAGATAGCCAAGGCTACTACCCTATAACTTATCAAGGCCGTCTACCGATATAATAGTAAACAGGCTCCCATAAAAAAGCACCGATCTCGGTGCTTTTTTGTTTTCAGTTGAGAGCCGAAATTGTTGCTATTACTTCTCAGATGCCAGTACTTGTTGGCGATAGTCGAGTAGGCTAAATACACCAAACAGCAGCACTTGCAGATAGGCCGCTTTACTAAGCGGGAGCAGGCTTTTAAAAAGCGTGTGAAAAATCAATACCTGTAGGCTGTGCATCACCACAGTGATGGCGAGCAAAATCGTGAGTAATAAGCCAATATTTCCCTCTACCGGCGCCACAAGGTTATAAAGCATCACTCCCCAAGCAAATAGCGTGACGGCTTTACCCGCTAAAATTATAAATTTCATCATCTACTCTCTTTTCACAACCATTGCGAATTTTATACAGATTGGCTCAATAGCGTGGTTTATGCTTGATATTGATACAAACGGTAGATCACTTGACCTGCCTTTTTCTCTTTTAACTGCACCCAATTATTGGGGACCCTAATGTGTGATAACTCACTCTCTGTCTCAACATATATTTGAGCATTATTGTTAAGCCACTGATTACTATCGAGCAGCACAACACTTTGTTCTGCTAGGCCTTTACGAAATGGCGGGTCGATAAACACAATATCAAACCGATCGTCAGGCGGGGTTGCTAATAAGGCTAAGGTATCCCCTTTGATCACATCGGCATGTTCGCATTTTAGGGTCACTAAGTTCTGTTGCAACTGTTTGGCAGCGCTGGCTTGAAGCTCAAACACTTTGGCATATTTGGCATAGCGAGACAGGGCTTCTAAACATAATGCACCGCTGCCGCCGAAACAGTCGAGCACGCGGGCCCCCACAAGATCGCCTGCTAACCAATTAAACAGCGTTTCTCTGACGCGATCTGTTGTCGGACGTAATCCTTCTAAATCTTGAATCGGCAAACGACGTGAGCGCCACTGTCCTGCAATGATACGAACTTGTCCGCTTGATGGTTGATTTTTAGCCATCTCATACCTGTAAATGTGGTGAAATTAGGGGCGCGTTTTAGCCTGCCAAGAGAAAGTGATAGACTGTAGCGCTAGCTTAAAGTCACTATTTTAACTCAAAGCAAGCTCCAATGGTGCAACGCCCATGGAATAAGCATAAAAATGGTGCGTTTTTCTGCATATTTGAGTCCGCTATCTGGTTATAATGACGGGCGCAAAATGACTTTATACCGAATTTTAAATCAGTTAGTTGAGTACTGGTATTACACATGGCAAAGAAAGGTTTTTTTTCCTGGTTCCGTAAAGACAAATCGAAAGAGGAAGTCGCGGCGCCAGAAGTTGAAGTAGGTGATTCATCGGACGCTCCTGCGACTGAGTCTGTTAAAAGCGAACATGATAATGGCGGCTTGGTCGCCGAGCAGGCCGAGCAGGCAGAGCAGGCAGAGCAAGCGCGTTTAGCTGCAGAGCAGGCCGAGCAAGCCCGTTTAGCTGCAGAGCAGGTCGAGCAAGCCCGTTTAGCTGCAGAGCAGGCAGAGCAGACCCGTTTGGCTGAAGAACAGGCCGAGCAAGCCCGTTTGGCTGCAGAGCAGACCCGTTTGGCTGAAGAGCAGGCAGAGCAAGTCCGTTTGGCTGAAGAACAGGCCGAGCAGGCGCGTTTGGCTGAAGAGCAGGCCGAGCAGGCGCGTTTGGCTGCAGAGCAGGCCGAGCAAGCCCGTTTGGCTGCAGAGCAGGCAGAGCAAGCCCGTTTGGCTGAAGAACAGGCCGAGCAGGCCCGTTTGGCTGAAGAACAGGTCGAGCAGGCCCGTTTGGCTGCAGAGCAGGCCCGTTTGGCTGCAGAGCAGGCAGAGCAAGCCCGTTTGGCTGCAGAGCAGGCCGAGCAAGCCCGTTTAGCGGAAGAGCAGCAGGATGTTGCGAATGAACAACAGCCTGAGCCACAACAAAAGCCAAGCAAAGAGGGTTTTTTTGCCCGCCTTAAGCGTGGTCTAAAGCGTACAAGTGAAAATATTGGTAGCGGTTTTGTTGGCCTATTCAAAGGCAAGCAGATCGATGATGATCTCTTTGAAGAGTTAGAAGAGCAGCTGCTGATCGCCGATGTTGGCGTTGAAACAACCACGCGCTTGATTAGCAGCTTAACTGAGCAAGCTAGCCGCAAGCAGCTTAAAGATGGTGAAGCCCTCTATGAACTGATGCGTGAAGAGATGCAAAAGACATTAGAGCCAGTCAGCATCCCATTAGTGCCTGAAAACAGTGAAGGGCCTTTCGTTATTTTGATGGTGGGTGTCAACGGTGTCGGCAAGACAACCACTATTGGTAAGCTTGCTAAGCAGTATCAAAAACAGGGTAAGTCTGTCATGTTAGCAGCTGGGGATACTTTCCGCGCTGCGGCAGTAGAGCAGCTGCAAGTGTGGGGACAGCGTAATGATATTCCTGTTGTCGCACAGCACACTGGCGCAGACAGTGCGTCAGTATTGTTTGATGCGCTGCAAGCGGCTCGCGCACGTAATGTCGACATTTTGATTGCAGATACAGCGGGTCGATTGCAAAACAAAGCGCACCTCATGGACGAGCTGAAAAAAGTGGTCCGAGTGATGAAGAAGCAAGATGAGTCGGCACCGCACGAGGTGATGTTGACCTTAGATGCAAGTACTGGTCAAAATGCGATTAGTCAAGCGCAGCTGTTTAAAGAAGCCGTAGGTGTAACAGGCATCACCATCAGTAAATTAGACGGTACGGCAAAAGGTGGTGTTATCTTTGCGATTGCTGATAAGTTTGGTATACCTATTAGACACATAGGTGTGGGCGAGCAGATTGATGATCTACGTCCATTCGATGCAAAAGACTTTGTCGATGCACTCTTTAGCCATGAAGGTGATGAGTCAGCGTCATAATGGATATTCGCCCACTAAATGAGGGCGATATGTTGATGCAAAATGCATAACTTTAGTGCCAGTTAAATTAACGATGTGTGCTATGTATTAGTGAGATTGGTATCACTGAGATTGGGTATTTATGATTCGATTTGAGCAGGTAAGCAAAGTTTATCCAGGTGGACAGAAGGCGCTCACTGATGTGAGCTTTCACTTGAAGCGTGGAGAGATGGCGTTTTTAACTGGTCATTCAGGGGCTGGTAAAAGTACCCTGCTTAAATTGATCACCGTGATTGAGCGTGCCAATGCTGGTCGCGTATCAATCAATGGTCATGATATTGCCGCTATTCGTCCTAAAGATGTGCCTTACCTTCGCCGTGATATCGGCATGATTTTCCAAAACCACCATCTGCTAATGGATCGCAGCGTCTTTGACAATATTGCTCTACCTCTTGTGATAGAGGGGTTTGCGCTACATGAGATTAAGAAACGCGTATTGGCTGCGTTAGATATGGTTGGCTTATATGGTAAAGAGCGCCATTATCCTATTATGTTATCTGGTGGTGAGCAGCAACGCGTTGGTATTGCTCGCGCGATTGTAAATAAACCACCACTGCTGTTAGCCGATGAACCGACAGGTAACTTAGATCCCAAGTTGTCGATGGATATTCTTCGTTTATTTGAAACCTTCAATGATGCGGGGACCACAGTGCTGATAGCTACCCATGATTTAGGATTGATCGCGCGAATGAAGTACCGCACGTTAACCCTGAAGCAGGGACGAGTGTTAGGTGGGGACGAACTAGCGACTCACACACCGTTTGCGACGACTTAAGGAGCCTGGTATGAGTCAAAAGCCTCAATTGGTGCGCAGCAAGTTACCGTTTACTGGTAGAATTGTGATGTTCTTTATCCGCCACATTCAACATGCCATGGGAAGCATGGGGGAGTTATGGCGTAATCCTGTGTCATCGCTAATGACCATGGCCGTCCTCGGTGTCAGCCTTAGTTTGCCCGCCGCATTGCAGGTACTGGTTAAGAATGCGGAAACGATCACTCAATCGTGGAACAGTGCTGCCGAAATCTCGTTGTTTATCGATGAAGGGCGCAGTGAACGCACAATACAAAGCCTTATCAGTCGGATTAGTGCCTACTCGGAAGTCAGCGAAGTTAACTATATCAATCGCGATCAGGCTTTAGAGGAGTTTCAGCGTCTATCTGGGTTCGGCGAGGCTTTGGCTTACCTAGATGAAAACCCGTTGCCAGCGGTCGTGATGGTGACTCCTAGTATCAAATATGCCAGCCCAAATGGGGCGCGTGAGTTACTTAAAAAGCTCGAACTTGAGCCGGAGGTAAGTTTTGGCCGCCTCGATATCGAGTGGCTAGAGCGCCTGCAAGCGGTTGTGCGTCTACTAGAGCGAACGGTATTGGCGATAGCCGCCTTATTGGTGTTGGCTGTGGTGCTAGTGATAGGTAACACTATTCGTTTGGCCATTATGAATCGCCGTACTGAGATTGAAGTGATGAAGCTGGTGGGCGCAACAGAAAGCTTCATTCAGCGACCTTTTCTTTATACTGGTATCTGGTATGGGATTATTGGTGGAATTTTGGCCTGGGTGATTATCAACCTACTGGTTTGGTATCTCGATGGCGCTTTAGCCCAGCTGTTAGGTTTATACGGTAGTAGCTTAGAGATGCAGTCGCTAACATTAGTAGAATTGGGGCAGTTAGTGATGCTTGCATCTTTCTTAGGTTGGCTCGGCTCTTACCTTTCTGTGCGCCAGCACTTGCGCGCGATTGAGCCCTCTTAACCAAGTCAAAATCAGCTTGATGAACTAATGTTCATTTGCAATGTCTATAATTTTGGTTGAAATTAGTGACTGTTCGTTTGCATCTGTTGACATAGACTGGCAGATCACCGATAGTTCATCAGCTTGTCCTTGTATAACAGCGTTTATCATGCGGACACGCGCCCAGTACTCTGGGCGACAAGCGTTAAAATGAGTTAAATTTTTAGAGATAAGAAGTAGGAGCGTTAATGACAAGTCAAACGCAATCAATGGCACTAGTTGTCCCTCAAAGCAGTGGTAGTTTAGAGGCTTATATCCATTCTGCGCACAACATTAGCATGTTGGAGCCACAGGAGGAGTATGAGTTAGCGAAGCGCCTGCAAGAGACTGGTGACATTCAGGCTGCGAAGCAGTTGATTATGTCTCATCTTCGTTTTGTTGTTCATGTCGCTAAAGGTTACTCTGGTTACGGTCTCCCACAGGCAGATCTTATCCAAGAAGGTAACATTGGCTTGATGAAGGCGGTGAAACGTTTTGATCCTGATGTTGGCGTACGCCTTGTCTCATTTGCAGTGCATTGGATTAAAGCTGAAATTCACGAGTACGTGCTTAAAAACTGGCGTATCGTTAAAGTTGCTACAACTAAGGCGCAACGTAAGCTTTTCTTCAACCTTCGTAAAGCAAAGAAACGTCTTGGTTGGTTTAGCGATGAAGAAGTGACTATGGTCGCTGAGAACCTAGGTGTATCGAAAGCCGATGTGACTGAAATGGAATCACGTATGGCGGCGCAAGATCCAGCATTTGATCTAGCAAGCGACAACGATGACGATCAAGATTACTCACCAGTTCATTATTTAGAAGATCACTCTTCAGATCTTGCTTCTCAAGTTGAGAATGACAACTTAGAAGCCGATAACCAGACGCGACTGTTGGCAGCAATCAAGACCCTTGATGAGCGTAGCCAACACATTTTACAAGCACGTTGGTTAGATGAAGAGAAAACGACCTTGCAAGAGCTCGCGGCAACTTACCAGGTGTCGGCAGAGCGAATCAGGCAGCTTGAAAAGAACGCCATGAATAAGCTCAAAGGGCGCATGGAAGTTTAATCTGCCTATTGCAAATAAAAACCTGCTATCTAGCAGGTTTTTTTATGTCTAGCGTTTAGCTCTTTCATCTGTCATGCCAATTAATGTCAAGGTATGGTCGCTGAGCCAGAGTTTAGCGATTCTGAGGCAAGGCCCTAAATTGCTCCTTCATTAAGGGTATTCACAAGGTCCCTGTTGATTGCAACGAGTGAAGAACATAGCCACTCTACGTTTAAGCTGGTTAACACTGCATCAAAGGCGCAATAACTCGCTGAGTAGATCACTCTCTTATACTGATTGGTTAAGCCCCATATTACGATTGGCTTGGCGCTGTTGGCTGCGAGCCGCTTCAAGCTGAGTATTTATTGTTTTTAATAAATTGCATAGTTGCCTGCTATGGTCGCTGAGCATATCGTCATCTCGCTGTTCATTTTGAACCTTGTCGGCAGGCAAGTGACTGTTTGCATTGCCACTATCTCTTTCTTGGAGTTCGGTGCTCCATTGGTTGGCTATTGCTAATATCAGGTGCTCAGATTGTGTCAATTGGCCTTGATTTAACTCTTTAACAAACAGTAATCGACTCGCTTCAAATAAACAATGTAGGGTTAGCTCAGAGGATAAAACTTGCTCTGAAGTATTATCCATGGGCGGCAACCAAATTGGTTGGCCTTGGGTAAAAACTAAAGCCGCTACAGAATGAGTTACCGTGCTTAATGAGGTTGCACCTGCAAAAAGTTGCTGCACGTTAGTTGAGTGCAACAAGCTTAAATTTAGCCTGTGTGCCAAGGTCGCTTTCGTCCATTGCTGACCGAGAGATCGTATTAGTGTCATCGCTATTCTATCAATGAGGAGAGCCATTAATTGGCGCTGCCAAGATTACATCGGTGGCATTATGCCTCCGGGGTTAGGGGGCTACAACTATTACCTTAAAGGTTTGTGACCTATTCAGGTCGTTGTATCCCATATGACTTTGCAAGTGGTTTAGGAGCTCTCTTTATGATGCAATGCAGCTTGTATAATTTGCTTGCGAGATACTTTAAGGCTAATGGTTTCCACTTCTGGCCAAGGCAGGTAATACCTTGGGCGTTTGAAGCGCGCAAGTGTTTGGCTGATAAAACTCTCTAGCTCAGCTTCGTCTGGCATTGTACCTTGCACGATTGCGGCGGGTAGTAGGCCAAATTCGCTATCTTTCATCGGAAATACGATAGCATCGCTAATCATCGGGTGGCGCTTAAGGGCTGCTTCAACCTCTTCGGGCTGAATATTTTCTCCGCCACAAATGAACATATTATCTACTCGGCCAGTGATCACTAAATCGTCTTGTTGATCCCAGTAGCCGAGATCTTTAGTGGCAAACCAGCCGTCTTTATCTAATTCTCGCCGTAGTCCACTTTGTCCATCAAAGGTTAGATAGCCGAGAAACAAAGTATCGCCTTTAACGTAAATAGCATGGTCGACAATTTTCAGTTGCCGATTGGGCAGTAGCTTACCGCTACTTCCTTTGGTGGTGGCTAGGCCTGTCGTAATTTGCGAACTCATTTCAGTCATACCATAACTGGTATAGGCGTTAATATTGAGTGGCTTAAGTTGTTCGAGCAGGGTAGAAGAAATAGCGCCCCCCCCGAGTAATAGGGCTTTAATGTTTTGCAGCGCATTGGCATCTTGACGCAATATTCTAACCAGTTGAGTCGAAACGAGTGATAGATGGGTCAATTTTATTTCGCTCAGTTGCTCCACCATGTCGACACCTGTCATTGCAATAGTGAGCGCTGCGCCAGCCACTGCGCAGCGATTCACAATGGCTAATCCGCCTATATGGAACAATGGCAGTGACAGTAGCCAGTTGTCGTCTTGGGTTAACTCGATAAGCTGGCTTGAGCCTTGTGCACTGGCAATGTGGTTAGCTAAACAATGCACGGCGGCTTTAGGTTGACCACTGCTGCCAGACGTTAAAATGGCATTACAGGGCGTATCTAGGTTGACTGTTGGCGCTTGGGAGGAAGCATCAGTACTGAAGTCTAATACGATACAAGTGTCAGGACATTTTGCACAAAAATCTGCAGACGCCCAGAAATGGCTAAGGCGATATAACACTGCTAGCTCGGCGATCTGTTGCTGAGGAAAACGGCCCGAGAGCGGACAAAATAGCACGCCAGTATCGATACATGCCCAATAGAGAACAATTAACTCAACCGAATTATTGTCTATACATGCTAAACGATCACCTTCTTTTAGGCCTTGTTGTTTAATCTGGCTGGCTATTGCACAGACTTTTTGGCTTAATTCTAAGTAGGTGAGGCAGATATATTGCTGGCCATTCCACACATAAATAGCGGTTGCGTTTGGCGTTTGCTGAGCGCATAAATGCAGGGGGGACAATGTTGGGGTCACCTTAGATCTCCGCCTCAAGATGGCTGAGCAAGGTCAACTCTTCAGCGCTCAAACAGCGTACTTTACCGCTGCTGACAATCAGATCGCAATTAAATGCGGACAAGGTATCGAGCCCTGGCGGTTCGTCAGGGGTTAATGCTTGGCTCAACACTCGCAGTGCATCAATGCCTAAGCTAGTCTCTAGGCTAGAACTCATGATGGTTCTTACACCATGAGAATGTGCCGTATCGATAAGTGCTTGCAAGTGTTCAATGCTGCCAATCAACATGGGCTTTAATATTAATGCTGTTAACCCCGGTAACATCGAAAATTGATAATTGGGATCATTTAGGCTCTCGTCTAAGGCGTAAGGAATACCTATAGCGTTAAACAGATGTTGATTGTCAGTCGCTTTTTTACAGGGCTCTTCTATATATTCCACGGCATCTAGTGGTAAGCAGGCACAAAACTCTATGGCCTGTTCTAGCTCAAATGCTTGGTTAGCGTCGAGTCTCAATTTAAGATCTGGGCGAATGGCAAGTACGTGATGGATCAGTTGGATCTCATCTTCCATTGAGGTTTGACCCACTTTAATTTTAACGCGATGAATAGAGGGGGCTAGTTGGCTCACTCGCTCAGTTAGATACTCAATGGGTTCATCTTGGCGGCGATAGAGTAAAGGAATTGAGTTGTGAAGATTGTGTCGACTATGGCTGAGATGCCCCTTCAGCTTGGCATGGAGCAAGCTGAGTCCAAAGGCCATGGAGGGAAGGTTTGTTTGCTCAGCAAGATCTAATAACTTATCGATTGGCTGATTGATCAGTGACTCCATCGAATCGAGTAGACACTGACTGACCTCCTGTAGACTCTCTTGGCTAAACCCACCTAATGCTTGCCCATCGATATCAATGCCTGACAGGGGCGCAATCTCTACTGAATGCTGTTGGTCGCCACTTGTCGCCTGTAATACCAAGCCTTCGCGAGTGTCGATTCTATGCTTGCCTACTGGCAGTAGTTTGTCCAAGGGGAGCTGGTAACGCAGCAGCGTTAGGCTAGTAAGGTTCATTGAGTATCCTGTATGAGTTGCTGGATAAGCCGTTCGCAAAACGCTTGCCCATTAGCTAAGTGCACATTGTGACCCACGTTATCGAAGTGGTGCAGTGTGATGCTTGCTTGCTGTTGCCATGCTTGTGCTAAGTTTGAGAACTTACTGTCATCTTTTCCGACAAAATAATGCCATTTTATTGCTGATTGATTAGGAATATTTGACAAATCTTGCTGCAAACCGAGAGAAGTTGCTAAATAAATTGCGCCTAATGCGGCTGGATTATTATGTTGGCGACGTTCGATAAGTCTACTTCGAGCTACCTCCGATAAGTCTGCAAAAACCCCTTGTTGATACCAGCGTGCGAGAAATGTTGAAATAGGGCAAGTTGTTAGTAGCTGATGCCATTGTTGATCGCTTTGTAAGCGTGCATGTTTTTCAGCTTCGATGGTTAAACCTGGGTGGCAAGACTCTAGCGTGACACTGAGTAATTGTGCTGGAAATAGTTTTGCTAGGTGCAGGGCAATGCGACCACCTAGCGAATAGCCAAGCAAGTGAAACTTATCGATATGAATACCTGCTAAGGTTTGTTGGATCAGCTGTGCAACTTGTTCAAAGCCTGGAGAGACTAGCTCGATGTGAGGGCTGGCTCCGTGTCCAGGGAGATCGATACAGACACAGTGGAAATGCCGACTCAGTCTAGGCATTAAGTCGTGCCAATCTGCCTTGTCCCCGAGAAACCCATGCAGCAACACTAAGTTAGGCTGGTTTGAGTCTCCATAACACCTCACGGCAAGCATTAGCTTTGCTTTATCCATGAGGCGAGGCGGGCAATTTGTGTACTGGCTTGGTCTTGGGCAACGGTCACTTCAATGACTGATGCACCAGGATGGGCAATGGCATCACGGTATACCTCATTAAAACTGACAATGTCATCAACTTGATTATAGGCTAAACCAAACATAGCGGCGGCGTAACCAAACTCAAAACCGTGGGCGAGTCGATAATAGTCATTGCGCAGTTTCTCATCTGGAACGGGCAGTAAGTTAAAGATATTGCCGCCATCATTATTGAGCACCACGATCACCAACGGACTCGTTAGTTGTGCTGCAATAGCTAACGAGTTCAGGTCGTGCAGTTGAGAAATATCGCCAATAATCAGCGTTGTCGCCTGCTTATTGTGAGCCGCGACACCACAGGCGGTAGCCAATAGACCATCAATTCCCGATGCTCCACGATTGGTGTAAACCTGAGCCGAAGTACTGGAGATAGGTGCGTACATATCATAGAGCCTGATTGGCAAACTATTTCCTATGAACAGTTTCTGGTCAGTTTGTGTTGCAATGCTACGTATCACTTGGGCTTCGCCAAATTCACCATTATCGATCTGTTGTTCAAACAGCGTAGCGAGTCTTTCATTGAGTGTGGTGAGGGAGGCTGACCAGTTTGCCTGCGATGAACGTGGCCATGGCAAATTACTAAAGGCACTGATAGAACATAACCACACCTGCTTAGCGGTATGACTCGGATCTAAGCGCTGCTGCCGAGGTAATACTTGCCAGTAGCTTTTCCATTTATGTTCGCTAAGAAATGCTATGAGTCGTTTTGATAATAGCCGCCCACCAAATACCAAAACCTTGTCAGCCTGCTCAAGTAGAGAGATAGCCTTAGGTTGCAATAGTAGCTGATCTATATTGCCTATGGTGGCACAGTGCTGACGCAGTTGTGATTGTGCATCAGTGAGTATTGGCCAACCGAGCTTCTGTGCCAATTCGACAATCAACTCTGGTTTTTCATGGGCTGCTAAGGTGCCAGCAACGATCACGCCTTTGCCGTGCACAAACCTAGCTAATGCATCGGCTGTCGGCGCACTCTCTAACTTAGGTTTGCCATATTGGGTATAAGGCTGTGAGACATGTTGCCAATTGCCTAAGGTGCTTAAATAGTCTGAAAAATCCGCGCTCATGGTCTGCGGATAAAGCGGCTCGCGATACATACAGTTGATGTGTACCGGCTGAGATTGATTGGCAATAGCATTGTCTAGCGTGGTTAATAGAGCCTCTGGACGAATACTCTGATCGGGTGTGGGCAGGTTTACCTGTTGAGCATAATTACCAAATATCGCAGGCTGAACGATGGCCTGATTGGCACCGCAATCAAGCAGTTCTGGTGGCCGGTCTCCTGAAAGAACGATTAACGGGACATGAGTTAACCAAGCTTCTACGATTGCAGGATAAAGATTGGCGACAGCGGTACCAGAGGTGGTGATAATAGCTACTGGCGCGAGGCTCGCTTTGGCTAATCCTAATGCCAGAAAGCCTAAGCCGCGTTCATCAAAATGCAGATGCTGTTTTAACTTGGTCTGCTTTGCCGCTGCCAATGTTAAGGGGGTAGAGCGAGAGCCTGGAGCCATACACACATGCTGTACGCCCAGACGTGCTAGCTCTTCAAGTATGAGCGAGCCCCAAAGGAGATTTAGTTCGGCTGTTTTTTCAATCTGCATAGTAGCTTGGCCAAGAGAATGATTGTATTAGTTTATCTTGAACTTAATAGTAAGGGAAACTGGCCTCATAAACTGTTACCGAGCGCAGGCTTATTGCGCTTAAATAAGCTTTGGCATTAGCCGCGATTATCTATCCACTCACTCATTACCACATGGGTTTTTATTTTGATGATATCGGTTTGTGCATCGATATATTCACGAATCTCATGCAGTCGCCGCATTGAGTCGGCTTGAACATAAACGAGCAGGTCCATGTCGCCGGTGATACCCCGGCAAGTGACCACTTCAGGTATGGATTGAAACACGTGTACCACATCGGCACAGCGAGGACAGCGATGCTGGATCTCAAAATAGGCTGACACTCCCTCTTTTTGAGATTCGCTTAAAAGTACTTGATAGCCACGAATAATGCCTGTGTATTCAAGCTTTTTTATACGTTCAGAAACGGCGCTACGTGACAGACTTACTGTGTCAGCAATACTGGAGATACTTTGCCTAGCATCTTGGCGAAGCGCGGTGATAATAGCTTGATCGAATTTGTCCAATATTTGCTCCCTGTTACTGTTGCCGACACTTTGGCTGTTTTAGTGAGTATTACCGTTAAAATGACGGGTTAAGTCTGATCATCGTCGGAAACCTATGACAGTTTGTATCATAGGCTAAGTCTATACTAACGCTATTGATAACCCTAGTAGATAAGAAGATGAACCCGATTCAAGGAACTATAGGTCGTTGGCAAGGGGCTGGTTTAATGGCCACCACTTTGTTGGGGACTGGCGTATTTATTTTGCCGCAGATGACCATAGCAACTGCAGGCAGTGGTGCGTTATTGGCATGGATACTACTCACCTTAGCCATTATTCCGGTCACGTTAGTATTTGGACGTTTAGCAGGGGTTTTTCCTCATGCCGCGGGGCCAGCTTACTTTGTTGAGAAAGCATTTGGCCGCACGGCTGGCAGAACGATAGGGCTGATCTTTTTACTCGTTGTTCCGCTGGGAGCGCCCGCAGCTATCTTGATGACCTTCCAGTTTGTCAATGAGCTGGTGCCATTATCGGGTTGGAAGCAGGTAATGACGGAGTTGTTTTTGTTGCTTATATTGTTGGCGTTGAACCTTAAAGGTATCCAAGTTTCTGCCAAGCTACAGTTTGGGCTAACACTGGCGATTGTTGCTGTTGTCGTGGTGATGTTTGGTGCGGGCGGGGCACACTTAAGCGATCTGGAGTTGGTAACGTCGGTCAGTGGCACTAACGTTACACTAATGATGGCGGCTGCGGGTATCGCTTTTTGGAGCTTTCTCGGCGTCGAAGCGATGACCCACCTTGCCAACGATTTTAAAGACCCTAAAAAAGATATGCTCCCTGCCATGATGCTGGGAACCGTGCTGGTTGGCTTGGTTTATGTGGCTTGCACTGTGTTGCTATTGTTTGTTCCACCCACTGATGGATTGGCAATGGTCGCTGCCTTTGATCGACTACTTGGTGGTTATGGTGCGCAGATCATTGGTGTGTTGGGGATAGCGGGTGGCCTCTCAACAGTCAATGTGTATACCGCCAGTGTGGCAAGACTAATCTGGAGCTTTAGCCGCGAAGGTGTGTTGCCGCGTTATTTCGACCAGCGCAATGAACATCAGGTGCCAGTTCGTGCACTGGTATCTGTGCTAAGTGTCATGGCCTGTGTGATTGTATTAACCTATCTATCAGGTCAAGAGCTAGAGCATTTGATAGCTTGGACCAATGGTGTATTTGTCATCATCTACTTCGCTTCTATGATGGCCGCCGCCAAGTTGCTCAGTAAGCGCTATTTGCCTCTGGTCGTTTGTGGAGTGTTGTTTTGTGCCATGATGGCTATCGCATTAGGTGCAAGCATGCTTTATGCCTTAAGTCTGGTTGTGATACTGGCCCCGTTACTGTGGTGGCAAAAGACCCATCATACGCGCAAGCAAGTTAGCTTGATTAACTCCTAAAAAAATGCCCACTAACAAGTGGGCATTTTTTTAGGAGTTAGACCTGTTGGTCTATCTTGAAATCCAATTGTACCTGCTGATTGGGCTGGTGGACGGCTTCACCATTTTCAAATTTTGGTTTGTATTTCCACTTCTTTACCGCTTCAATTGCCTCACGATTAAAAATGCGCTTAGGCTTAGCTTGGATAATTTTGATGTTCTCTACTCTACCCGTACGGGAGATGTCGAAACCGACGACTACGTAACCCTCTTTACCGTCTTGGGCCGCAGATACGGGATATTGTGGAGAAACTTGAATCATTGGATAGGCATCAGAATTATCATTGCCACGGTTGTAGTTGCGTGACGGAGTATCAAGTCGTGGCATCTCTACCGGAATGACATTAAAGCCATTGTTTTCACTGGCTGGCTCGCTGCGCCGGATTGGTGGAACGACGATAGGGTCGTGAGGTTTTATCTCAACCACTTTTTCAACCACTTCAGTCTCTTTGGGCGTGAAGCTCAGATCGATGTCTGGCATTGCTATGGCATAGGTTTGTTGTGGGTGCTCTGTGTCAATGAGCTTCGCCATAAAGGCAAATAATGACAGGGTGATCACTGCACCAAATAGGGCAATAGTGGTTCTTTTTATCAGTGAAGTTGGTTTCATAATCGTATCCTTACATTATGTACTTGCCTTAAAAATAGCGAGATAAACTTGACTACTTTGTAAGCAAATATGAAAACACCCTATTAGAGTTATCACTGTTTTTTAGCGTTGGCTAATAAAAAATCAATATTAGCGAAATTGAGATATATTAACTTACATCTTCATAACCTAGCGTTTACATTTTTGCGCTATCCTAAGTCGAAATTGGTATATTGGAGCGTGATAATGAGGCATTTTTGGGCTGTTTTAATCTGTGTTGTTGGAGGGAGTACCATGGCTGCACCAAGCTATGCACAGTTGCCAGAGTCAGCTATCGTTGCAGCGATTAGTGCGGAAGATCGGCTTGCTCGTGATCTGTTGCGAGATAGCACTCGACATCCACAGGCCGTGCTCACTTTCTTTGACGTCGCACCTGGTCAGCGAGTGCTGGATCTATTTTCTGGAGGTGGTTACTACAGTGAGCTGCTGGCTCGAGTCGTAGGCGAGGAAGGTAGTGTCGTGGTGCATAATAATCAGGCTTATTTGCCTTATGCCAAACAGGAGTTATTGGAGCGGGATTATGCGACGCGCATGGATAATGTCGAGTTGCTCATCAGTGAAGCTGATGATTTAACTTTAGCGCCTAGCAGCTTCGATCGTATCTTTTTCATCTTAGGTTTTCATGACATGTTTTACCAAGAACCTGGCTGGCCTAGGATAAACAGTGAACGATTGCTGGCCCACCTGTTTGCGAGTGTGAAACCAGGCGGCTTAGTAGCGATTATTGATCATGATGCGCCGAAGGGGAGCACTGTCGATACTGCACAATCATTGCATCGACTAGCAAAAGAACACGTAATGCGCAGCATGCTGGTGGCTGGGTTTGAGTGGGTTGGGAGTTTGGCGGTATTGGAAAACCCAGATGATGCGATGCTTGTGTCAGCTTTTGATCAGTCGGTTAAAGGAAAGACAAATCGTTACGTGCTTAAATTTAGGCGTCCAAAAATTTAAATCCATCGCTACCAGTTATTCACCTAGGGCGTTAATTGCCGCATTTCTCATTTGAATCAATTCGCTGTGTTTAAGGTAGAGTAATTCTGCGGTACGGCGAATGATTTGATCTTCATAGCGACAAAGCTGCCCATCGGCATAGGCCAACTTCCACATTGCTAAGATCAGTTTTTGCTTCTGCTCTATGGTGCACTGTTCATTAATTTCATTGGTGAATTCATAGAGAGAAGTGGCATTACCTTGTATCGATTTGGCTTCATCGATTAATGCTTGCGCTTCGGTTAGCGTGAGTGCTAATGCAGAGGTGAGTAGATCAGGTAATAAGCTGGCTTCTTCATCATTAAGTGTTTGATCAGCGTAAACGACTTCTAGCAGTAAACTGACTGCTGCCAGTTTAAGGTGTTTGGCTTTCTCTTCAGGCGTTACCGCTTGTGCATGTGATGTTAAAAACTGCTTTAGTTTTGCGATCATAGGGTAACCTCTTATTTCGTTCAATATTGGTTAGAGCCTGATAGCGCTAAAGAGTTCATCTCTTCAGGGAAAGATGAACTCTTTTTCATCTCTGATTAAAGGATTGAACCTAAGCCTTGCATCAGTAGATCTGTAGTGCCTTCGCCTGCATTGGCATCGAGATACCCTTTAACGATATCCACCATAGGCTTGGCGAGTTCTTTTGAAATCCCCAGCTTTTCAAACGAATCGTATACTTGTGCGCCGCCTTGTAACGATGAGCCTAAGTCGCCAGTTTTAGACAGTAATCCAGACATGCCGGAATCAGTATCTAATGCAGGTGCTGCTCCCAATAAGGTGTCTATGCCAGGAATCGCACTGGCGATTGGCCCAAAACTATCACTGCCTAAGGTCGATTTGGCTAGCGTCAGTAAACTACCTAGGCCACCTTCTGCTTGGCCTTGGTTAAGACCGAGTTGTGACATCACACTGCCCACGAGATCATTATTCTCGGTTTGCGTGGTTTGAGTTTGTGTTTCCTCTTTCTTGGTGAGGTCATCAAACCAACCTGCATTCACAGGTGCATTAAGTAAGAGTGTGGTGAAAAGTAAGGTTAAAGCAGCGGATAATTTCATTATTTGCCATCCTATGGTTACAACATCCAATTTTGAACGTCATTCTAGCTTATATGTGTGCAAATTTTGTATCTATTTTTAGACATGTGTTGTGCATTAAAACTCAAATTTCGGTATCCTGTCGGACTTACTGTGTTATTTAAACTTATCTAATGGAAAGGCACATGTCATTGTCAGCGATTTTGACCGAAGCATATAACTTCTTTCGCAATCATATTAGCCAGTTAGCAATTTTAACTGTTCCTATTTTGTTCATACAAGTTGGGATCCAGCTATGGTTAGGGATGGAAATCAACAATGCAGATTTAGAAAATCCGCAATTTGGCGCACCACACATGGTTGCCATGATGGTATTGCTGTTGGTTTTTTCTCTGCTTATTGCCTCATTGACGCTGTTTATGGAGGTCAGATCTCACGGCCATGAACCGTCAGCGGGGATGATCCTTAAAACCAGTCTTAACTTTGTACCTGGTTTATTGCTCGCAGGGGTCTTTTCAGGCCTGGCGATTCTAGCGCCCGTGATGCTGTTTGCCGCTTTCGGGCCGCTATGGTTAATTGGTTTAGTGATGAGCATCTATGTGTTTGCGCGTTTGGCTTACGTTAACTTTATGGTGGTTGTTGAACGTTTAACGCCGCTGGCAGCGATTAAAGGTAGTTTTAAGTTTAGTGGCCCCATTGCCTTTAAAACACTGTTGGTGTTGATGCTTTATATTCCACTGTCTTTGATTGGTGGCACACTGTCTCAACTTGCACAATCGGTCGGCTTACCGCTGATGCTGGTTGTCGAAGTTGCCGTTGCCTTCTTTGGTCTCTTTGTGAACGTTGCACTATTTCGTCTCTATATGGTGTCACGTCCAACAGTGGATGAGCAGGTTTAATACCCACTGCCCACATTTAAAAATGGTGGGCACAAGTTGTACCCATAGGGCCTAAATAGGCCCTCATTTTCTTTTTACGGAGTCTGTATTGTGCTGACCGATATTGAGTTTGTCTGCCAATTTTCAACGGATCTCGGTGAAGATTATCGCATCGCCAAAAGCTATGTTCGCGACGTGCCGACTCAGGCATTGCTGCATATCCGAAGCTTTACTCATAAGTTAACGGATGCCTTAGCGCAGGCCAACGGCGTGGTGTTCGATAGCCCAAATCTTTATGACCGTATCGAGGCGTTAAACGCCCAGCGAATCATTAATGTGAGGACCACCCGTGCTTTGCATCGTTTGCGTGGCGACGGCAACCGTGGTGCCCACCCTGAAAAATATCACCTCACCGCTGATGCATTACAAACCTTAGCTGAACGCGCTATTGAGCGATTACTCAAGCTGGTTGATGACCTTTATCCGCTAATGCAGGGGGCTGACACTCCATCTTATATGTTTGAGCCTTTTGATTCATTTGCGGGTAGAGATCTTTGCTATCGTGCCGTGATGGAACATGATGCTCAGGCTCAATATCTAGTTGGCATGTCGCTGAAAACCCGTGCCTTGATGCAGCGAGAGCAAGAGCAAGCCTTGGCAGAAAAACAGGATGGCGTGCAATCAGTCAACCGTAGCGATGAAAGCTTTCGTCAAGCAGCGCATTGGTTCGAACAGGCTGCCGAACATCTGCCCGATGCCCTGTATGAGCATGGTGTTAGTTTAATTCATGGCTACAGCGGCGAAGCCGATGTGGCAGCGGGTGAAACCCATATCATAAGCGCGGCAAAGGCGGGTGTGGCCAATGCGATGGCCTTATTGGGTTATTTCTACTTAGTGGGTGGTGCATATATAGAGGTTAACCAAGTTGAAGCACTGCACTATTTGCAAGCAGCAGCAAGATTAGAGCAGTCAGAGGCGATGGCAAACTTGGGTGTGCTTTACTATCAGCAAGCTGACTACGGCCAAGCCTACCATTATATATCGAGCGCAGCGCAAGCGGGATTTCCTCATGCGCAGTACCATTTGGCCTTAATGTTAGCGCGCGGGGAAGGTTGCCAAGCTGATGCCTTAGCGAGCGAACAATGGATGGCAGAAGCCGCGGAGCAGGGGCAGCTCGATGCCATGCTCAATCGTGCGCAACAGATGTTGAATAATGAAAATGCGTTAGGCAATGACTTTAGTGTGGCAGAGCGTTATCTGCGTGAAGTGGTTAAGTATGGTCATAGCGTTCCGGCAATGATAGAGCTAAGTATCGCTTTGGCTGATGGCATTTTGGGGCGGATTGATGTGGTTGGCTCTGCAACCCTGCTTAAGATGGCCAGAGAGCGCGCCGACGAGCGTGAAGCCGCAGTGATTACGCCACTATGGCGATCGCTAGCGGAGCAAGTTGAGAAAGTATTACAGATGACAGATGCTTCAGATGAACGGCTCGCTTTGCACAAAGCACAAGAGATATTAGCAGAACCGAAATGTTAAGCTATGTTTGCATGCAATATACAATGTAGGGTAAGTTACTCCGTCATCTTATGATTTCCTGGAGTCATTTTGTCATTAGTCACCTTTATTAATTGTCCGATTTGTCAGCAGTATGATTGCAGCCATCACTGTGTGGTACGCAATAGTCAGGTCGATAACCTTGCTCAACAATATGTCACTTTAGTGCTAAATGTTGGGCTTCATCAGCCGCTTTATGTCGATGCCTATTATGGCCCAGAAACGTGGCGGCAAGGGCTCAGTTTACAGCCTCTGCCACAACTGCGCGAAACGTGCCAATCATTGTGTGTTGAGCTTGGCCGTATCAGTACCATGCCGCTGAGCCACACCTTGTCTGAACGTGTCTCTTTTCTTGCTAAGCAACTTGATTCAGTTGCAGTTTTCTTGCGTAGCCTTAGCGGTGAACCGTTAAGTTTTACAGAGGAATCTCTAGGGCTTTATGATGTTCGGGCACCTAAATATACTTTAGACAGGTTTATCGAATGCCGCGATCAGTTGGCTAAATTGGTGCCAGGTGATGGCGACTTAACTGCTCGTTTTACGGCGTATCGACAGCAGTTTATTGTGCCATCAGAGCGCGTTGCCGCGGTATTTAGTGCCGCAGTCGAGCGAGCCAGAGCATTGACGGCGATGCATATTGATCTGCCTGAGAATGAACGTTTTAGTATTGAATACGTCACCGATAAGGTCTGGACCGCCTACAACTGGTACCAAGGCAGTTGCAGCAGTTTGATTGAGCTCAACCAAGATCAACCATTGTATTTAGAGCGCGCGTTAGAGTTGGCGAGTCATGAAGGTTATCCGGGCCACCATGTATTCAATCTGCTGCAAGAGCGTGATTTAGTCAGTGGCCGTGGTTGGTTGGAATACGCTATCTATCCTCTCTATAGCCCTATCTCTTTTCTCTCTGAAGGTAGTGCCAATTATGGTTTGAGCCTGCTGATGTCGCAGCAACAACGGCTTGAGTATGAGCGAGATGTGTTGATGCCTCTGGCGGGAATAGAAGGTGATATTGTTCAATATTATCAAATAATGACGTTATATAAGCAGCTAGCTTATTTGGATAATTTGGTTTGCCAACAGTTGACCGATGGCGAGATAGACGATGTTCGCGCGGCAGAAATGTTAGTGGAATTCGGCTTATATACCGACTCAAAGGCAAAGCAGCGCGTCGCTTTTTACCGCAGTAATCGCAGCTATGTGATCAACTATAACTATGGCGAAGATTGCGTGAGGGAATGGGTTGAGAAGGAGCCTGATTCAAAAAGGCGATGGCAGCGTTTTGAGGCCTTGTTGAAAAGGCCTCGCACGGCGTCAGGGTTTACTCGTTAGGATTATGTTCGAAAGTACGCCCTGGTCGGTTGCTGGTACTTTTGAATGGGGCTTGACGGTCAAAAATAGAGTGACCATCGGCGGCAGTCGGTTCTGCATGATGTTGAAAGCCATTTTGTGCTTGAGTTTGTTGACGAAATTTAGCCAACTGACGCTTTAAAAATACGCGACCAAATAGACTCAAGGTGATAAAGCTCAACGCGCCGATAAGGATAACGAAAGGCAGCGCTAGCAAGACCAATGTCATCACAACTAACCCTATCACAAAGGCTAACCAGCCGCGTGTGCCAGAGAATCTATGCTGGAAAGGCGTTTGCTGAAATTGATGATAAATCATAGTTTCTCCAAGGTTAGGGACTGATTCGATTCTGCACATTCTGGCGACGGAGATCACGTTAATTTAGGTTAATCTTCGCCTGAAACTGTAACTGAATGTCTCGTCCCTTAAAGGGGGTCAGTGGTAACTATGATAGCCGATGTAACATTAACCTAGGCTGAACCATAGCCATCTTGCTGATTAAAAGCTTGCGCGACACTCTTACAGATCGTCTCTCTTATCCACTTATGTCCAGGTTCATCGTTGTTCCTTTCATGCCACAGTAAGACATACGCTAACGGAGAAAACGCCATGGGCAAGGGTAACTCTATTAAGGGGTATAACTTCTGAGCATGGCCCGCAAAGCTTGATGGTAGGGTAAAAATCAAATCGCTATGAGCGCAAACACTGGCGGCACCATAAAAGTCAGGGACTGTGGTGCTTAAGCGGCGTCTATGTCCCAAATTGGCTAAGTGATAGTCTAATGCCCACCACTCGTTGCCCTCACACCTAACTTGCACGTGTGACATCTCTAAATAGGTTTCTAAATCCCAGCGTCCGCCATTGATCGCTGCCAAAATAGGGTGGTCATCACGTACCAAACACACCTGATGATCTTTGAATAGGGTTTGATGGGCGATGCCTTCGGGCAGACGGTCTATGATTAAATCTGATTGTGGATTTAAGTCTCGGCCAGTGATTCCAAAATCTATCTGTCCTTGCTGCAAGGCGGGAAGCGACTTCTCCATCCACAAATAGGAGTCCAGACGCAAATTGGGCGCGTTGTTAAGTAGCGGCCCAATAAAATAGGGAATTAAGGTTTCATAGGCACTTTCTACCATTGAAAACGAAAATTGACGTGTACTGCTAGCTGGAACAAAGCTAGGAGGCTGGGTCAATTGATAGAGCCCCTGCAGCATATTGGGAAGTTGAGCACTGAGTTGGACAGCATGCGCGGTGGGCTTTAACCCATGGGCGGTGCGAATAAACAGGGGGTCGCCAAGGGTGTCGCGTAGACGATTCAAACTTTTACTTAAAGCGGACTGGCTGACGTGCAAACGGCTCGCTGCACGGGTGACACTGCGCTCCTCTAGCAAAACTTGTAACATGACTAGCAGGTTGAGGTCGATGCGGGCAAGATTGTCGAGATTCATAAGATATTCCTATATGGAAATTCGCTTGTGACATTATACCATTTCTATTCATAACAGGTGTCTATTACAATAGCCGTTATCGTCATACCGCCCAATACAAATAATATAAAGAGAACCCATGCGTCGAAATCTGTTACCTATCCTGATGATGATGGTGGTGCTTAGCCCACTAGCAATCGATATCTATCTGCCCTCTATGCCAACCATGGCGGCAGAGTTTGCTGTGTCAGCGAGTGATGTGCAATCGACCTTAGTGCTGTTCTTGTTTGCAATGGGTGTGGGTCAAATTTTGATTGGCCCTCTGGCCGATCGTTATGGTCGTCGTCCCATCGCAATGGGCGGCATACTGCTTTATATCGCCAGTAGTATTTTGGCTGCGGTGGCTATGGAGTTTCATTGGCTGCAAATCGCCCGCGTACTGCAAGGGTTGGCGGCTTGTTCAACCTCGATTGTGGTGTTTAGTGCAGTGCGAGATTGTTTTACGCCTAAAGAGGGGGCGCGTTACTACAGCTATCTTAATGGCGTTATTTGCGTGATCCCTGCGTTAGCGCCGACATTAGGTGGCTTATTGGCGTTGCAGTTTGGCTGGCGCTCGACCTTTGTGTTTATGATGCTATACGCTATCGTAATTATGGTGATTGTGGGCTATCGGTTACCCGAAACCCGTCCCGCTAATACGGTGACAACTGGACCTCTGTATCGCTGGTCGCGCTATAAACCTGTTTTGGTTGAGCCGCATTTCCTATTCTACGCTTTTGCTTGTATGGCAGGTATGGCATCGATTCTTAGCTATGTCTCTTATGCGCCAGTTTGGTTGATTGAAAACATAGGTGTATCGGAGCTGACTTTTAGTGGACTTTTTGGCCTCAATGCAGTGGTGAATATTATTGCTTGTTTTGCCGCGCCCGTGATCATCGCTCGTCTGGGCAACCGTCCAACGGTGATTGTCGCGCTTATTGCGCTACTTGTGTCGGCGATATTAGAAGTGGTGGTTCAATTGATGGGGCCGCAAACAGGCCTAGCCGCTGCCTTTAGCTTTATGCTACCTATGATGTTGTTGTGTGTGGGCTTTGCCTTGTTACTCGGTCCAGCAACCAGCATGGCTCTGTCGGCATTTGGTGAGCGAGCAGGTACAGCAACGGCCATGTTAGGTTTTATTCAGATGAGTGGCGCATCCTTGCTTGCAGGGCTTATTCAGCAGACCGATTTGGCCGCACCTTATGCAATTGCTGTGGTAATGGGCAGCTTAGCCATTATCTTGCTGGCGATGATGGCCATGAGCCGCTTTGATGGCTGGCATCAAGAGCAGCATGCACATTAATTATATGGATGACGCCCAGTTATCTGAAGCCTAATACCCTTTTAGCCTGCACTGTTTGACCATAGTGCAGGCTTTTTTGTGTTGATTTAGAAGCGCGCGTTAGCCGAGATGCCGATCAATATGCCATCATCGCCACTATCACTGTTTAAGCCAAACTGCTTAGCAGCTGAGAATTTGGCCGCAAAAGTGCCTGATATTTGCCACCAGTAGGAGGTTGATAGGGCGTAGATATTATCGCTGCTGCCACCATTGCTTTCATCGCTTGTGTTATTGGAAATATAGTGAGTACTGCCATCAAAATCATGCCACAGGTAGCTAGCACCAACTGACCAGGCTGGATTGATATACCAGTCTGCAGTTAGATTGAGTTGATTTGAGGTGGATTCAAAGTTGTAAGAGGCATTCGTAAGATTATTGAGAGTGGAAATGTATTCACCTTGTCGCTCAATACGATTATAGCTGGCTTTTAGATCGAGTCCTGAGAAGCTTTGCATCGCAATAAACGTACGAATATGGGCACCATACAGGGTTTCATCGTAGTCATTGGCTATCGTGATTTCTTGTGGCCATTCTTCACTATTCCAGCTTGAGCTGCCATTATTGTCGTAGATAAAGGCAACTTCTGAAGCCTCGTTAAAGTAATAACCTATTGTCGCGCCATAGCCTTTATTATCACCTTCGGTGGTGCTTATATTATCCCATTTGTTGTCAACATCCGTGTATCGATAGTTGGCGCCGATAAACCAGTTAGAGGGCAACACATAAGCCCCATCTATGGCATACATAGTTGTATTGTTGTAAGTGTTAGGCTGCGCCACCATAGCGCCAATATTGCTGTGTTGAGCAAGAAAGCCTGCTAGTGCATAGGGCCCTTTTTGTGCATCGACAGGGGTAAAATAAAAGCGATAATCTAAGCTCCAAATGCCATCACCAAAATCCTCACTGTGTGTACCAAAATTCACATTGGCGTCATGTTGAAAGGTGTTGCTGGTTGCTTCAGCGGCGACCAGTTGAAAGCTGCTAATACCGAGCAGTATTGACAGGGTGCATAGATTCTTTTTCATTGTAGTTTCTTCTTCCTTGTATGAGAGAGGCAATAGGCAACGACAGAAATTGAATCTTGATGATTGGCCTTCCTGGTTGTGAGTATCAATTGCTGACCTCTCGCTATCCTAGCGACAGAAATGTACCATCTATGATGATAAATGTAACGATGATGTTGCATTTTAAGTGGTGCAAAAGCTTGTTTGCATCGCGGCTGATTTAGTTTAGGAATGGTTATACAATAGGACTAACTATTGGTAACCCAGATTAACGCCGTGAGTCGTCCAAATTGCCCTCAATGTTTATACGCTGCTAACGCCTGCTTGTGTGCCAAGCTGCGCCGGATGTCAACCGAGGTAGAGGTCATCGTTTTACAAGATCCGACTGAGGTGAATCACGCCAAAAACAGTGTCAAATTGATGCGTTCGGTACTGCCTAACCTACAGGTCGTTGTGGGAGAGACCGCCGCTGACTTTTCGGCGCTGCGTGAGCAATTAGCCAGCACCAATAAGGCCATTTTCCTGCTCTACCCTAGCGAGCAAAGTCAATCCTTATCGGCCCAGACGACATCTGATAACGTGATCTTATTGTTGCTTGATGGAACATGGCGCAAGGCGTACAAATTACTGCAACTTAATCCGTGGTTATTAGATTACCCAGCAGTGCATCTGGATTTGACAGAGGCCTCCCATTATACCATCCGCAAGGCGAAACGTGAGGACAGTCTGTCGACATTGGAAGCGACAGCCATGGCGATTAAAGCGGTAGAGCCAAGTACAGACGTTGCGCCGTTAACGGATGCATTGGCCGCATTAGTTGAGCAACGCCTACAGGCTATGCCCGCATTGGTCAGAGCACGATACAAGGGTTCAAAATAGCTTTTGTGTAAACTTGTGATGCATATCAGAGAGTACTGAATAAACACACGTGATGGATCACGATAATCGTTTTTGAATTAGTGTCTAATAAACTCAGTCACTTGGAGACAAGTGGCCAGATAGCTGTGTCAGCACACTGTCCATGCAGGGAGTCAGTGTTGCTGTTTTGCGAGCTGGCACAGCTATCGGTCTAATTATCAAAATTGGCCGAGTTAAACTGTTCAGCGCTCTCCGGGTGACCAAAGAAATACCCTTGACCAAACCCTTTGCCCATAGCGGCTAGAATCTGTTTCTGTTTGAGTGTTTCAATCCCTTCGACTACAAATTGAATGTTAAGCGCCTGGGCTAATTGAATCATCGCTTGGCACAACTCTTTACCTTGTGGCTCGCTGAGTCGTTTGGCAAACCCAGCATCAATCTTCAAGGTATCAATAGGTAGACTTCCAAGCTTACTCAAGGAGGATAGTCCCGCACCAAAGTCATCTATAGCAATCCGCACACCGATAGATTTGAGTTCGGCTAATGTCGATTTCACTCGCTCTGGTTGCCGTAGTAAGGCCGATTCGGTGATCTCGAGTACTAAGCTGTCAGGTGCCAGCTGGCTCTGTTCCAATGCATGATGCACATGCTTGATAAAGTCAGGGTGTTCCAGCTGCAGAGGCGATACATTTACGCAGGCTTGTAGTTCACTGTGATGTTCTGTGCGCCAATTCGCCACTTGAGTGCAGGCCTGCACTAAGACCCACTGCCCCACAGGGATCAATAAACCGGTTTCCTCTAAATAGGGAACAAACTCACTGGCGGGTATGATAGTGCCGTCAGATTGCTGCCATCTTAGTAATGCTTCTGCCCCTATGACGCTGTTACACTCGAGGTTGACGATCACTTGGTAGGCAAGTTTAAACTGCTTGAGGCTATGAGCATGACGCAAGTCGCTTAGTAACTTGAGCTTTTTCTCTGCTTGGCGGTGCATGTCAGCATCATAAAACAGCACGTGGTTAGGGCTCTTTTTAGCGCAATACATTGCTGTATCTGCCAAACTTAATAGCTGTGACGCTTGGGTGCTGTGCTCGGGAAAGAGGGCGATACCGACGCTGGAGCCCAAATAGAACTTTTGTCCGTCAATTTCAAATGGTGCATCAAAAATGCCTAACATCTGCTGAGAGAAGGCTTCGACTTCAGCGCGATCATGGCAATCTTGCAATATGAGCGTGAACTCGTCACCACCTAGGCGCGCAATATCGGCCTTTTCAATACAGCTGGCCTCTAATCTTGCCGATACCAGTTGCAGTACCTTGTCGCCAGTAGCATGTCCAAAACAGTCATTGATATTTTTAAAACCATTTAGATCCATAAACATCACAGCACCCAAAGTACCTGGAGCGTTACGCGATTCAATGAGTGCTTGGTTTAAGAGCTGTTTCAGGTGATGACGATTAGGGAGACCTGTTAAGGTGTCAACCATGGCTTGTTCGGTGAGCTTTGATTCTAGCTTTTTCTTAGCGCTGATATCACTAAACAGGGTGACGTAAAAAATGTCTTGATCAACCAGAATTTTTCGACAGCTTTTCCATGCGGGGAAATGAGTACCATCAGAACGTTGCTTAACGGTTTCACCCTGCCAACTACCTCGTTCAGCTAAGCTGAGCTTATAACTGTTATCGTTATCTAATGTGACCTGGTGTAGGCCTATGCTTTCTGGTTTTTTATGCAATAGTTGGTCGGCGCTATAACCACATATACGGCACATCGCCTTATTGACCGCAATAATTTCATGCTGATGGTTGGTGATATACACCGCCTCGGCACTGTCTTGTAAAATCGTCGACAATAATTGCGAAGGTAAGTTTTCAAAACCGTTAGAGATATTTGTCCGTGCGCGGCTGCGGCGATTGACGGGTTCAAATAGCGCTAAAATAGCCTGTTCTTCGGCGAGCATTACTGGATATAAGGTCACCTTGGTAGGTAACTCTGTGCCGAGTTGGCTCATGTGTAACCAGTTAAAGTGGACGACTTGGCCCTGATTGGCTTTTTGGATGAGTTGCTGGGTATATTCGACGCTATTTTTGCCAGAAGATTGAATACGTGGCGAGAAATCATAAGGCGTTGCATTGATAAAGCTATCTTCTTGAGTTTGAAAATAGCGGATGACGCCTTCATTGGCACCAATAAAGGCGTAACCTTTAAGGATGGCTAAGTATTGAGTTTCTGGTTCGACTTGCCACTGTGCGAGCTGTTGCTCCACACTTGGCAACGTCGTTGATAGCTGACTCAGTAATTTGACCCAATGGTTCATCCACGCCTCTCCGTGCTAAAACTCGCGACATTGAACAATATGCACTGAGTAGCCAACTGGTTACCAAAGATGTTGCAAAATTGCACTTGTGTTAAAAGTACCCTTATTTTTATACATACTCAAATGAGCAATGCATTTTTTGCAATAAATTACCGATATTTACCTGGTAATTGCCGCTAAAACGCCGTTGATGGTAATTCTGTCGCCATAAGTTTGGCTTACGGTGGCGGTATCGCTAACCAAACGGTGATATTATGCTGCTCAAGGGTTAATGGAGGGAGAAAGCCATGGGTAGGATGACGAGACAACATTGTTACTTAGCACTGGGCCTTTGCTGTGTATTGGGGCTGGTCATGCCCCATACTGTTACTGCCAAAGAACATAAGACCTTAACTCAAAAAGCTGATGATTCGCGCCAACTCTCTCGTCAGATAGAGCAAGAGCAACTGGACAAAGCGCGTCAAGCTGCAAACGATACCAGCCAACGTGAGCAAGAGGTGCTTAAGCGCCAAGCTGATGGTGATTGGGAGGTTGAGCAGCGAGATAAAGCGCAAAAGCAGTTTAATGAGCGTGAAAGCCGCGAAGAGAAGTACCTGCGTGAGGCCAAAGAGGCCGCCGCGAAAGCGCGTAAAATCCCTAAGCCGACTAAATAGGAAAATTTGTGAGCGTTTGCCCTTTATGTCATAGCGACAGCTTGTTGAGTTTTGATCAAGACAAGCACAGAGAGTATATGATTTGTGCCGTGTGCGATTTAGTGACTGTGCCCGATCAATATCTATTAAGCGAAGCCGATGAAAAGGCGTTTTACGACAATCATCAAAACAGTAGTGATGACATGGGTTATCGCCGCTTCCTCTGTCGTACTTGGACCCCATTACTGCCGCGCATTAAACCGGGACAGCATGGGCTTGATTTTGGTTGTGGGCCGGGGCCGACGATAAGCGTAATGGCCAGCGAAGTCGGTATCGCTATGGAAAACTATGACCTTTACTATTTCAATCGTCCATCTCTGTTAGAGAAAACCTACGACTTTATTACCATGACCGAAGTGATTGAGCATGTTGCCGACGCTGATGCACTGTTGCGGCGTTTGTCTGCCATGCTTGCCAAGGGTGGAGTACTGGCGATCATGACCAAGCGGGTGCTAGGAAAAGAGGCCTTTACTCGCTGGCACTATAAGCACGATTTGACCCATATACGCTTTTATTCGGTCAAAACGTTTGAGTGGATAGCGCAGCATTTTCAGCTGCAACTAGAGGTTATTGATAACGATGTGGTGTTCTTAACTAAGCAGTCCGCGGCTTAGTCAACATGTTTACCTGTTAGCTTTTAGGTTGCTGCATTAAGTGACTCAGTACCACTTTTTGCACAAACTCCTCGGCGTCGACATCATCGTCGCTATTGATGGAAAAACCATACTGGCATTCGTTGCTGTCATCACCGGGAAGTTGAATATTCTTAACGGTAATTGGCATGGCTATTGTCTCTAGTGATTGCTCAATTTTGACCTGAAGCTGTAAGGCCTGGTCGGCATCACATCCCGGAATAAGGTTGCCCACATAGGCGCCGCCCTTAATCGAAATATCATGTAAATTGCCACTAGAGATCGGCTTACTCTCGTAGCCATCAGGTTTGAGTGCATGCAGTGACGCGCTAACCATAATGGGGATGCGTGAATGTTGCCTGAGGGCGACACTCTGCAGTTGGCTGGGATAGTCGATAATCAACCATCGACCCGCATGATTGAGTAGTGTCTTGATTTTGCTTCTAAAGGCAATGATATTCGCTTCAGGATCATCGCTATTGATGATACGCACAATTACCCCTTGTCCTTGGGTGATAAACTCTTTTGCCGCTAGCCAGTGTCTGTCGCTACCTAAAGCAAAGATCACCGCGTTGTCAGGATCGATGCCAATAAATCGGGTGCGAAGCCTGATGGGCTGAGTGGGGGTCAAGATCTGCAGTTGAGCTTCGGTATTGCAGCTCATACGATTTAGGTAATTAAAATTACCGTCATTGCTATTTGGCACCCAGCTTCTCCTTGTGGCGGCCATAATTCACTGTGCTTACAGGTTAGTTTAGGTTAATCAGCATGGCATATAAGCAATAAGTTACAATTAAGTCTGTGGTTTGTCATCACAATAGACTTGATCTTATCGCCATTATCGCCTCTTATACCCATTCCAGTAACAAATGTTGGCTAGCAGCTTGTTAGCTTGAATACTGGCAAAATTCTTGGATAAATTTTTATCTGCTCACATAGAGGGAACGACAGATGATGCGAAAGATAATCGCACTGTGTATCTCCATTGGCGTTAGTTTGACCTCAATGGCTACTCAGGCAACAACAGCGGAAGATATAAAAAGCTTCACGCTGGATAATGGTATGAAAATTATGGTGCTAGAGGATGCGTCAATTCCTAATGCCAATATGTACCTTTTTTGGAAAGTGGGCTCGCGTAATGAGGTGCCAGGCATAACTGGGATTTCACATTTTTTTGAGCATATGATGTTTAATGGCTCCAAAAAGTACGGCCCTAAGATGTTTGACCGGACCATGGAAGCCGCTGGTGGTGCTAATAATGCTTACACGACCGAAAACCTCACCGTCTACACAAATTGGTTTCCTGCTAACGCGCTAGAAACCATTTTTGATCTAGAAGCCGATCGTATCGCCAACCTTGATATAAATGCCGAGATGGTGGAAAGCGAGCGTGGGGTTGTGGCGTCTGAGCGCACTACCGGGCTTGAAAACTCAAATTGGCGTACCCTGCAAGAAGAGATCAAAGGCGCTGCGTTTAGAGCACATCCTTATAGCTGGTCTGTTATTGGCCACGAATCAGACATTGCTGCATGGACGTTAGACGACTTAGTGCAATACCACAAAACCTACTATGCCCCGAACAATGCTGTCGTGGTGATTGCTGGTGATGTAAAACTGGCTGAAGTTAAAGCCCTAGCCAATAAATACCTTGCACCTATCCCTGCGCAGGCCCCGCCACGTGAAGTTAAAACCGTCGAGCCGCTGCAAAAAGGTGAGCGACGTGTGTATGTACAAAAGGCTTCAGTGAGCACGCCTAATGTGATGTTGGCGTATCATGTGCCAGCGACATCAAGTGATGACTACTACGCGCTCGATCTGCTCTCTTCTGTATTAACGACAGGTAATAGCTCGCGCCTCTATCAAGGCCTTGTTGAGAAACAAGTGGCTATCGAAGTCGAAACCTATATGCCAATGAGCTTTGACCCTAACTTGTTCTACGTTATGGGTGTGGCAAATCCAGGCATCACGGCGACAGAGCTTGAGAAAGGCATGATTGCCGAAGTGAATCGTATTGCCCGCGAAGGTGTCACTCAGCAAGAGTTAGACAAAGTAAAAAATATCAAGCTGATGAACTTCTACCGTGCCATGGAAACGATTAACGGCAAAGCAAATACCTTAGGGACTTATGAGCTTTACTTTGGCAGTTTCGATAAGCTATTTAATGCTCCAGAGGCTTACAACAAGGTTACACCTGAAGATGTTCAACGTGTAGCCCAAACCTATTTACGTCGCGCCAATCGCACCGTTGCAGTACTGGCGGCTACAGAGGAGAGTGACGAATGAGACAGTTAATGACCCACCTACCTAAAAAACTAACTCAGTTAGGTACTGCTTTGGCAGCGGCTGGCGCGTTTGCATTAACAGGGTGTGCGACCACCACTGCACCAACGACAGTGGACACTGGTAGCTTTAAAATGCCTGCCTACGAGCAGTATCAGCTGGATAATGGCTTAACCATCTACTTGATGCCACAACGCGAAGTGCCACTCATTACCGTTAACGCGGTGGTCCGTGCGGGGGCCGTAAACGATACCACCTCAGGTGTGGCTAGTATGACGGCGCAATCTCTGCTGCTGGGGGCAAATGGTAAGTCAAAGTCAGATATTGAACAGATGGTCGATTTCCTCGGTGCGTCTATCGGTGCCGATGCTGGCAAAGAGGGCAGTTATATTGGTGCCGACTTTATGGCAAAAGACCTCGACAATATGTTGCCGCTGCTACGTGACGTTATCATAGCGCCAGATTTTGACAGCGCTGAGTTTGATAAGCTGCGTCAACGTGAAATTGCTGGTTTGGCGCAAGCCAAGGAGAGCCCGCGCAGTGTCATTAGTCGCTATTTCGACAAGATGATCTTTGGTGAGCATCCTTATGGAAATCCAAGTTCAGGTACGCGCACCTCTTTGGAGGAGCTTAATGTTTCGCAGTTAAGAGCGTTCCATAAGAGCTATTATCAGCCTGCTAACAGTGCCATTTCCATCGTGGGTGACTTCAATAGCCAAGAGATGAAAGCCAAGGTCGCCAAGCTTTTTGGTGATTGGGGGGCGGGTGAGTCGATAACGCCGGTTAACTTATCTGCGCAGCAGCCCTCGCTAAGTGCCAGTAAAGTGTTGTTGGTCAATAAGGGTGATGCCATTGAAACTACCTTCTTGATTGGTGGTAAAGGGATCTCGCGTGATAATCCTGATTATGTCGGTCTACAGGTGGTCAATACTATCTTAGGCGGTCGTTTTACCTCTTGGTTGAATGATGAACTACGTGTGAATGCCGGTCTCACCTACGGCGCTCGCTCTGGCTTTACCGCTTACTCTCAAGGTGGCGTGTTCAGAATCAGTACCTTTACTAAAAGCGAAACCACTAAAGAAGCTATCGATCTTGCTCTGAAAACCTATGCACGTTTATGGGAAAAAGGTATTGATCAAGCAACCTTAGATTCGGCTAAGGCCTATGTGAAAGGGCAGTTCCCGCCAAAGTTTGAGACCAGTGGTCAGATGGCTGAGTTACTTGCCGACATGTACGTTTACGGTTTCGATGATCGCTTTATCAATGATTTTCAAGCAAAAGTTGATGGGCTAACCTTGGCGGAGACCCAGCGTCTTGTGAGCAGCTATTTTCCTCAGGAAAACCTTCAATATGTGTTGATTGGTAACGCTGAGAAGATTGCAGAGGTTGCCGCACAATATGGTGACGTCACTCAGGTTGAGATTAACGAGATTGGCTTTGGTCAGTAATCCTCACCTTGGATTTAGCTAACCTAAAGTGCTAATTAAAAACCGCAAAGCAGCCAGTTTTGCGGTTTTTTACGGTGGCGTTTCTTACCTAAGTCAGCTAAGTTTAAGTCTCCACTTTGCATCGATAATCGTGAAATAATTGAAGACCTTATTGTTATGCTTGCTGATCCTTTGCGTGGATGTTTTTAGCAAACCGTTGCATGCCAAAAAGATTGAGTTAGCCCCATTTTGTCAGGCGTTAGTTGGGCATTGGCAGGGAGAGGCATCTCGGCCACAAGGTGTGCCTAAAGCGATAACAATCGATGCTATTTGCTCTGCCGATCATCGTCAGCTGATTATCTCTGTTAGTGAACATGCCAGCCATAATTTGAGTGAAACTTGGTGGTTTCGGCAAACGGATTTTCAAGTTGAGCTGATCTATTTTAACGGTGTCGATGACGATAAACGTCAGCAGTTTTCCCTGTATCAAGAAGGAGAGGGATTCTCTTTACTCGGCAAAGGTATGGTTAAACAGCGACCAGCGCTAATACAACTGCGCTTCGACCCCAGCGACACTGGCTGGCTATGGTTGCAAAATGTGCAGTATCTGGATCACGACGATGATGGCTATCAACTGTACCGAGCGTTAGCGTTTACTCCCGCTGGAGGCGTTAAGCCTTAGTGGGGCAATAGTTGCTTAAAGGTTGATGCATTTTTATCTGGTTCCGCCCACTCTCTTTAGCGTCGTACAAAGCATGATCGGCATGCCTCATCCAGTTATCGTCATCGATATGGGCGAGCGCCATACTGATGCCAATACTCACCGTTATTGGGTAGTTATCAATAATTACCTCTTTCTCAATAATTTTACGTATTTTTTCAGCGACTTGTTTGGCCTTATGGCTATCAATGTTGTGCATCAATAACAGGAACTCTTCACCACCGACTCGGAACAAGAGGTCAGTCTCTCTGATATGTTTAAAAAGCAATTGCGTGACACGTTTGAGTACCATATCGCCAGTACTGTGGCCAAAGGTGTCGTTTATTTTTTTGAAATGGTCGATATCCAGCATCAAGATCCCTGAGTCGATATCATTGCGCTGCTTCTGCGCGAGACAACTGCTAAGGTGGCTGCCGAGTTGACGTCGGTTAAAAGCATTGGTCATGGGGTCACGAATCGATTCGTTAATCAAGTTTTGCTTGAGACGGTTGATATGTAAAATGATCAGCCCAGAAATAATGATGGTTAACGCCAACGCGACGCTGGCCCTAATAGCTGATGCGCTGTCGGTTTTAATAAAGGCTTCAAAGGTGACAATGGCTAAGATAATGCCGTTGAAAGTGAGTGAAGAGCGAAATGGCAGAATATAGATAATCGAAATCACCATAGGAAACGCCCAATAGATGGCACTTGCTCCTATTTGATTGATGGTAATCCCAAGGCTAGCCACCAGAATGGTCATCACCGCATTTTTATTAATGGGAAGTACTTGGCCACGGTGCAGGGCTAGTACATCGATAATCACTAATAAAATAAACAGGCCTAACAAACACGCTAACAGGTAGTTCTCAACCAAGATGTTTTTGATAGCCAGTGGAACAAACATCACACAGACGATAGTGAGAATCACAAACAGGGTTTTTTTACTGCCTTGCAGTAAAAAGGCTGCGTCGTTATCTTTTTCGCTTAACGCATGCTGGAGTCGCTTTATTTTGCCCATAACCTCTCCCTCTGCTGGGGCGAAATTATAGTTGTCACATCAACGCCTCCTTGAACACTTTAGCTGGTTTATGGCGTTAAGTTCTACAAATATAGGGTTTGGGAGTAAGTTTTTAGGGGGATTGACTAATTGTTTGACGTTTTTGTGGGGTTACGTTTGGTAGTCAGCCTGAAAATGTTAGGTGTTCAGGCTGACGCTGAGACGGCTACTGACGTTAGCTTAATGCGCCTTCATACCCAATTTGACGCCATGCCTCATAACTGATGATAGCAACCGCATTTGATAGGTTTAGACTGCGGCTGCTTGCCGCCATGGGGATCCTTAGACGCTGTGACGTGGGTAAGGACTCGATAATCTCTATGGGTAAACCACGGGTCTCTGGGCCAAATAACAACACATCATCTTTCTCGAAGCTGAGTTCGCTGTGAGGTCGACTGCCTTTAGTGGTGCACGCCATGATGCGTTTACCAGCCATCACCTCTAAAAAGCTGGCGAAATCCTTATGGCGTGTTACGTGAGTGAGGTCGGCGTAGTCGAGCCCCGCGCGACGCAGCTTTTTCTCTTCGAGGTCAAAACCGAGTGGTTCGATAAGGTGAAGCTGGCAGCCATTGTTGGCGCAAAGTCGGATAATGTTTCCAGTGTTGGGCGCTATCTCTGGCTCATAAAGGGCAATGTGGAACATAGTGGCTTACCTTAGTATTGGGGAGCGGCGATTATACGGCAAAAGTCACCGCTGGAAAACGTCACTGTGAGTGGGATCGTGATTATCACCATCGCTATCAACATCGTCTCCATTTAGGTTTATATTGCCAGTAGCGGTTATTAATTCGATGAGATAGGTATGGAGCTGGCTAAACTTTCACGCATTAGCATGAAACACTTAATTACGTTACACGTGATGCTGGACACCTTGAGTGTGACAGACAGCGCTCGGCGGCTTTGCCTTAGTCCCTCATCTGTCAGCAAGACGTTAAGCCAACTGCGTAATAGCTTAGACGATGAGCTATTTTACCGAAGTGGTAATAAGTTAGTGGCCACGCCAGTGGCTCGCCGACTTGGCCCGAGTGTGCATCAAATCATTAATGACATGAATCAGATGGTCAGCCAAGAGACCTTTAATCCTGCCCTGTATGAGGGCAGTTTTTCATTGGCCATGCGTGAAAGTACTTTTGAATTACTGGCGGCGAAATTAACAGCCAAGGTGCTGAAAATCGCCCCCAATATTCGCTTAACCATCTGTGCAAAGGAGGGGATAGGGTTTGATGGGCTAGTACGAGGCTCGTTAGATTTCATTGTACTTCCCCATGATCGCAGCCAGCCGCCCATCACCCAGCAAGATTTGGTATGGGAAACCCTAATTGATGATCAGATGGTGTGTTTAATGAATTCGACCCATCCGCTGGTAGGTATAGAGACGATCACCATGGCTGACTACTTAGCTTTTAGCCACGTAGGAATAAGCGATGCAGATTTAAATATTCCCTTTTTTGAGATGCAGTTGGCCCAACAGTCCTGTCAACGTGCCACTCCTGTTGTGGTTCCCGATTTTGGCAGTGCGGCGTTAATGTGTCATCACAGTGAACTGCTGTTTACCTGTTCACGCCACTGGGCCAATAGTGCATGTCAGGCTAAAGGATTGGTGGTCCGAGCATTGCCCTTTGACTATGGCAAGGTCGCTTACAGTTTGGTTTGGCACCGTCAGAGTATGAATGATCCGGCCTCACGTTGGTTGCATCAACAGATTGTTGAATGCAGTCGAGCGGCTTTTGAGTGAAGGCCTATGACATTTTATTTTTAGCGTCTGCGCGAGCTGGTTTGGGCTGAGTGATGTATCTCCTCGATTAGACTGCATTTGATGTCATCGGGTTGTTTCTTGGCAACCACCTTTAGTTGTGATCTTGTATCGACCTATTGCCTATTTATTGGTGTGTTCAAATCACCTACGCTTGTTTGAACACCAGTCTATAGAAGATGATGTAATGGAAAATAGCGCTAGATTGCGGACGTTTATTCAGTCGTTCACCCAATTAATTGAGCAAGCCGATAATGACGAGGAGCGTATCTTTGTCGATGGTAAAAAGCTGCTCTCATCGCTTATTGATCATGATGATTGGTTGCCAGAGGCGTTTGCCAAGCCGAGTGTAGAAAGGTATCAGCAGTACTTGCTCTATTGCGATCCGTTGGAGCGTTTTTCTTTGGTGAGTTTTGTTTGGGCGCCGGGGCAAACCACCCCTGTGCACGACCATACGGTGTGGGGTATGGTTGGCGTTATGCGTGGCGCCGAGCTCTGTGAGGAATATGAGCGAGACCCTGCAAACGCTCGCTTGCGTGCAATGGGTTCACATCATTTGCCCACAGGTAGCGTTGATCTTGTCTCACCGCGCCTTGGCGATATCCATAAGGTATCAAATGCCCTTAAAGATAGTGTGTCGATCAGCATTCACATCTACGGCGGAAATATCGGTGCGGTAAAGCGTCATGTGTATGACGCAGAGACAGGGAAGAAACAGCCGTTTATTTCAGGGTATACCAGTAAGGTAATACCTAACATATGGGATCGTTCTGTGGAGTAAGGTTTGGAGTTTTAGCGTTTTGCTGCGTGGGTATTGGCGAAGTGTGTTTGAAGGTCGAACCTTCAGTGGAAGTTAATTGCTTGCAGCAGAACTATCTGTACATTCCTCGCCGGACACGCGATCGATAATAATTAAGGTGATAAACACACGATACCCATATCACCTTGGCCAAACACGACACACTTAACATTGGCGCTTCCCTGCGCTACAGTTTATCTATTTGTGTGCTAATTGGTTAGTGCCAGACAAGAATTTTCGTTAGATTTTGAACAAAAGCCTAAGGGCTTGCACAAAGTTAATCATAGTGTTTCTAGCTTATGAGGGGTTAAGCAATGGCGCTAGCCAAGCAGCCAAATGTTGAGGGTTAGCCATTAACCAGTTTGCCGCTGCCTCATCTTCACTTAATCCTTGTCGATTAGCGGCATAATCAAGTTCAGCAACAATCTGATTCGACAGTACGATGTTATCAAGCACTTGAATCTGTGTTGGCGAAAAATTAAGCGTCAATGTTTGCTCATTAGCCAGCAACACAGCGTTGTCTTTACCTCCCAGCAACCCTTTTGGGTCTTGGAGATCACGTATAGGGTATTGGTGATGTAAAAATTGCGGGTGCCAAAGCGGGACAACCACCCAATCATTGACGGCAGTGGCAGCTTCAAAAGCGGCGACACAATCGGCTTGCGTTCCCGTTCTAAATTGATAACCTGCCGCGGTTAAACCGTATTGCGTCATGATGTCTTTGGAAAAGCGGGTGATACCCGCGCCTTCACCAATTCCTTGGATGATCGGCCGCATACGTTGTTGAACTTCAGGTTTTAGTAAGTCTTCAATGCTAGCGACTAGTTCCACTGGCACGTAATCTGGCACCCCCCACAATGCATAGGCTTCATAGTGGAGGCCGAGTTGTCGAGTGGAGATCTGCTCTTCAACATGTTGTCGATACATTCCATGGCTATGGGGTAGCCAGGCGGAACAGATCATATCAACTTTGCCGTCCCCTAGCTGATTAAAGTTAGCCTCATGCAGTGCATAGCTTGGTTGCACCTCTTTGCCCATTATTCTTATCACATGGGCGACTACAGCTGCGGTGACTCGGTGGAAACTTAAATCCGTGACCCCCATGCGAATGACTTGCTTATCCTGTGTGCTTTCGTTACTTAGGCCTGTACTTCTCTCATTCATTGAATTCATTGCTATCACGCCTTAATTAAATAGTGAGTCAGTGGCCAATTGATCCAACGTTGGCCTCTGTTTCGTTGTTGGTTGAAGGAGCGCTCCTTCGTTATAGATTGTCAGCTTTATGCCTAAAGCGTTGAATCTGTTGTCGCTGCCCCAGCTGAGGCGTTGCGCTGTGTGAGGGGGAAAATCACTTCCACAGTGATGCCATTGGGATCTTGTAGAAATAACTGATGCTCCCCAATCTCAGGTACGATTCGTTCTTGAAACATGATTTCGAGTTGAGACAGGTGCTGCTGCATTTGGTGTAAGTCACTGCCGCGAAAAGAGAGATGATCAATGCGCCCAGAGCCATAGCCGTTTGTGCTGCCACCTAAATAGGTGTCTAGTGCCACAGTGCCAGCTTCGACTAAATGCAGAATGGGCTTGTCCGCGGCATAGAGCCAATGCCCAGCAAAACCAAACGGCGGACGCCAACCTATTTGTAAGCCAAGGACAACTTGAAAAAATGTGCGCGTGTCATCGAGACGTGAGGTTCTGATAGTAAAGTGATCCAACCCGATTATATTCATGTTTTTACCCTCTGGTTTGCCAACTTAACACTGGCTATTTCGGTGCCTATTGCGTCGGCAAACCATTAACGGAGACAGGTATAAGCCGTATCGATCGCTTCTTTCTACGCTACTTCGTCGTTATCAGCAGAATTAAGAGGCGCTAACGCCTCGCTATAGGCTGGATAGTCGGTATAACCTGCAGCACTGCCGCCAAACAAAGGACCTTTATCAAATGCCGATAAAGGTAATTGATGCATCAAACGGTCAGGTAAATCAGGATTAGCGATAAAGGGACGACCAAAGGCGACCAAGTCTGCATAACCCTTGTCAATAACGTCGTTGGCGCGAGGCACATCGTAGCGACCCGCAACGATAATGGTGCCCTTAAATACGTTTCTAAGCGCTATCCTAAAGGACTCAGGTATCTGCGGGGCGTCATCCCAATCGGCCTCTGAAAGGTGCAAGTATGCAACCCCTAATGCTGATAGATGCTTGGCCGCTAACAAAATGGCGTTTACAATTTCGGGGCACGCCATATCTTTAAAGGTCACATAAGGCGCGAGGCGAATGCCTATTTTATGGGCGCCAATTTTTGCACTTACGGCTTGAACTATTTCAAGTAATAAACGGATACGGTTTTCTACCGAACCACCGTAGGCATCCGTTCTGTGATTAGAGTTGGTGCGTAGAAACTGGTCAATCAGATAGCCATTACCACCGTGGATTTCGATACCATCAAATCCAGCTTCTACCGCATTGACCCCAGCATTAACAAAATCGGCAACCACGCGGTCCATATCGGTTTGCTGCATCGCTCTAGGTACTGGGCAATCTACCATGTGTCCATCAGGATGTGCTTCATCGACAATCCACACTTGAGTGTCAACGGGAGCAATAGCCGAAGGCGCAATTGGGGCATTACCTTGCTGGAAAATAGGGTGTGACACGCGGCCAACATGCCAAACTTGATTGAAGATTTTTCCACCAGCTTGATGCACTGCATGGGTGACCGTTTTCCACCCTGCTATTTGTGCCGCAGTATAGATGCCGGGCGTAAATGAATAACCCTGACTGTCATCGGATATCTGCGTCGCTTCGGTGATGATTAAGCCTGCGGAGGCGCGCTGAGCATAATATTGCGCCATTAATTCATTAGGTATGTTGCCTGGTTGGGTAGTGCGAGCCCGAGTCATAGGGGCCATTACGATGCGATTATTTAAGGCTAGTGACGCCAATTGGTAAGACTTGAAGAGATTCATTACATACTCCGAACCAGAAATTAAGATGAAATATCAATAGTGCTATTGTGTATTAGTTAACCCATGTTGATAATAGGGCTATTATTTAAATCATTTTCAAAAATAATTTGATATGTATCATCTAAATGATCTGCAATTGGCGCTGCGTATCGCAGCATTAGAGAGCCTGTCGGCGGCTGGCAAAGAGATTGGTATGACTCCGGCCGCAGCGAGTGCGGCGCTGCAAAGGTTAGAGAAAAAACTAGGCTGTCAGTTATTTGCCCGCTCAACGCGGCGTTTACAACTCACAGAAGAGGGGCGGATTTTTCTCGATTCAGCTAAACCTGCATTGGCGTTGCTCAACACTGCTAGCGCCAATTTAGCCGAACACAGGGGAGAGCTTAAGGGCGAAGTGCGTCTCGCTCTGCCGTCCGATATCGGCCGTAACCTTATTCGAACCTGGCTTGATGAGTTGATGGACAGTGCCCCTGAATTAACTGTGCAGCTCTATTTTGGCGATCACATGACCGACTTAATCGATCACAATATCCATTTGGCATTACGCTATGGGCAGCTTGACGACTCAAGCCTTAAAAGGCGGCAGCTGGCCATGACGCCTCGGGTATTAGTTGCTTCCCCTGAATATCTGACGCAGCATGGCACCCCAAGTTCGTTAAATGAGCTTAGCCAGCATGCAGTGCTCATCTTAAATCGGGGGGGGGAGCCATGGCAAAAATGGAAATTTAATCATGATGGTGCGCCAGTTGATATTGAGGTCAAGGGCAGGCATTTTTGTAACGATGGTGCAGTGATCCGTGATTGGGCATTGGACGGCAGAGGGATTGCCTACAAGAGCTGGCTAGACGTCGCACAGGATGTGACTCAAGGCAGGCTAACCCTTATATTAGCCGATAAAATGGCACTGCCAATTCCATTGCAATTGGTGTACCTACAAACCGACTACCCTAGCCATAAAATCCGTCGCACCATTGAGTTTTTGGCAGAAAAACTTGGCCAGTTTACCAGTCATTACCCATTACCTTAGGATTCATCATGTTAGCGCTTATTATCCTAGGCTCGTTGCGCTCAGGGTAATGAAGCTCAACGATACAGTGACTCCATTTATATGCTAATTGGTTAGCATTAGACTGCAAGAAAGGGGAGTTCATTCACCTCCAGTGATCAAGACATTGCTGCAAGTAATTCAAAGTCTGAAGGTGAACGCTAATCTGCCCCGCTTTCGATGACGTATTGGCTGAATTAGGACGACGTTAAAATAGAAGGCAGGAAGCCATCTGGCTCCCTGCGAGATGGGAGTTATTTTGGGTCAAACGTGAATGACTGCCCTGCAAGCGCCGCTTCATACATTAAACCGCCTTTGGCGGCGGTAAAAATTGCCATGCCGTTAATATAGGCGGCACTAGCGGCTTTATTGCTTCCTGATTGGCCTGCACCGGCAGAGTTACCTGTTGTACCGACTTGGGCATTAGCGCCAACGTTAATGGCCACTGCTGATGCAGTAGCACCAAACTCAAAGCTACCACTGGTGAACTCTTCATAGGCTTTGGCATTTTTAAAGAAGATGATTTCGCTGTAGGCTTGGCCGCCTAATTGAAAACCAATAGAGAGCTGCGACAAACTGGTGTCGCCGGTATGGACGCCACCTTTATAAACCCGGCCTTTACCGTATGCGGCGCCAATGCCGATACCGCCTTTACCTACTGTTGGGAAGATGGCGTAGCCATAAGCGCTATTAAAGAATTTTTGTGTGTCGGGGGCTTTTTGGAAATTTGCTATGGTTTCGCTATAGCTGTCGGCGGCCAGAGTGGTTTGGCAAAATAGTAATCCAACTAACACACAACAGCTGGTGGTAAATTTAGATAAGAAGGTTTTCATGAGGCTCTCCATTTCATTCAGTAGCATTACTTAGCATACGCCTAGCAATAGAGAAGTTGAATGAATATTGCATAAAAAAGCACCTAAAAAGGTGCTTTTTTCATTCTATGTCAGCTGAGGTTCAGTTACTCGGCGGCTTTACCTAGCACATAGTGTTCAAACCACTTTTTATCCCAGTCCATCTTGGCTGCTCTATGTTGATACTTGCTTAAACCGTGACCCTCGTTGGGATAAACCACTAGCTCAACAGGTACATTAAGATAATGCTTTAAAGCGCGATAAAGCCCTTGAGCATGGCCCACGGGAACGCGCTGATCGTTCTCGCCAATGTGGATAAGGGTAGGTGTCTTAATTTTGTCGGCATGGGTCAATGACGAACCGTGGGTGTACGCCTCTGGTTTTTCCCAAGGTAGGCCCTCCATAAAGTTGACGACATGGCCTGGAGTATCTTCAAGCATCCACTGCAGACGTTGATCAAATACGCCAGCGCCAGAGCTGGCCGCTTTAAAGCGATTGGTGGTGCTGATTATTGCGTTGGTAAGATACCCACCGTTACTCCAACCCATTACCGCCATCTTGTCGCCATCGACAATGCCTTGTTCGATAAGGTGATCGACACCCGCCATAATGTCGGCTACTTCAATGTCGTGTTCTTTACCCACTAAGTCGGTAAGGAATTTGTCGCCATAGCCGGTCGAACCACGATAGTTAGGCGATAGCAGTGCCCAGCCGTTTGCGGTAAAGGTTGAGCGACCATAAGAACGGTGCTGTAACGCATAAGGTGTCGCCGACGTCGGGCCACCGTGAATTTGGACAATTAATGGTAGTGGGCCATCGCCTTTTTTATAGCCAGCCGGTAGGTCGAGAATACCTTCCACTTGTGTTCCGTCTGGCGCGGTCCATTTGGCGATTGAAATCTGCGGTAATATCCAGCTATCAACCTGTGGGTTAATATTGGTGATGCGCTTATATTTGGCTTTTTTACTGACGGCATCGGCAATAAATAGATCACCAAAGTGCTCTAAGCTGTTGTGGCTAAAGGCCAGCTTTTTACCGTCTTGGCTAAAACTGTAGCTACCTATGACTAGGTCTCCCTGAACAACGGTACGGGTATCACCTTGCTTGTTATCATCTATTTCGCTGCAGAATAGCTTCACGCGAGCATGATCGGCACCGCGATAGCAAATCTCATTGCTGTTAGGGCGCCATTTGATATCACCCGAGTTAAGGGTAATATCACCACTGCGTGCCACTTCTATGACGTTGTCGTTTTTAGGTGTTGCTACAAACAACTTACCTGGGTGGCCGTCGAAATCGATTCTAAATGCTAACTGTTGGTTGTTGTCGCGCCAATCAAGCCCGAGCAACCAGCCATAAGGTGAGGGAGCGTTGTCGCGCCAAGCGCTATCTGACAGAACTTTGTTGCTAGCGGTTTTGGTGTCAAACACCTCTATATCTGACCAACCTTCTAAGTTAACCAGTTCGTTGTCTGTGGTCGTAATACGGGCAATTTTACTGGCATCATCATTGACGCTAAATTCCCATACCACTTTGTTGTCATCGAGAATCAAGCTTTGCTGATAGTGCGCTAAGTCTAATTTATACAGCGGATTAGTGGTGACTTTACCATGGCCATATTTAGGTGTTGAATGCGTTGTACGCATACTCGCCCAGATATCCTTGTCTGTGGTGGTTTTATTGCCTAGAAAGTATAAGGCCTTACCATCTTGACTGAGTTGGAACGCATTAACCCCTTCGACCTCTTTGGTCATCGGCACACTTTCACCGCTGGCCGTGGTGAGCCTAAACACTTGCGATTTTCCGTTATAAGGGGCTTTTTTGTCTTCTTGAGTTTGTTTGCCTAAGTAGTAGACATACTCCCCATCTGGGCTCCACTGTGGGCTCGACTCGCTCTCGTTGGTGAAGGTCAGTCGTTTGGTGTTACGAGACTTGGTGTCGACTAACCAGAGATCTTTTTGCGCTTTATCTAACTCTTTGTCCCAGCGTGACTCTAACCAAATCGCTTGCTTACCATTGGGGCTTAGTTGTACATTCCCCATGTTGCCAATGCCGAAAAAGTCGTCGTTGGTGATGGTATGAGTTCGCTGCATTGCGAACGTGTTGCTGCTCATGCCAAGCAGCCCAGTGGAGATCACCGCAAGCACGGTGAGTTTGTTTACCCTTCCCATCTTGATCCCTTCTGTTGTTGATAAGCTTAGTTTTTATTTTGTTTAAAACACCCGCTACATTACCGCAAAAATCGACGGGCTTAAATCTGTTCGTTTTTTTTATCGCTTTGGTGGATTTGTTGTAGGTAGTTGAGCTCTTCACTATCGAGGAGTTGAACGCTGGATTTTTGTGACACATTGGTGCGTGTCGGGGAGGTTAATTTACCTCGAATAAATGCCGCCGTGGTGATCTGCTTTAACCCATATAGTGCTAGTAGATAGATAGTGAGCAACAGAAATAAGCGTGTAGCGGCCTGTGCGGTAACACTTACCGTATCGCCAAAGTAAAAAGGTAACAGCACTAACACTGTTCGCACCAGCCAGTTACTCATCATGGCTAAGGTTAGCGCCAGTAACCAACGAAACTTAATATCCTTGAGGTTGTCCTGATGGATGCGCCGCGCCTTGCCTTTAAATTGCTTTAACAGTCGCAGAATCAGCACGAAGTAGATAATCGTTTGAAGGCTTAATAATGCTGGTTGGATAGAGCCTAATAGGGTGACATGGCTCATAAACTCTTGCGGTACACTGGCGACTTTAAGGTGGAAATCAGCGTTAAACAGAAACACTAAAGTATTGAGCAGGGCGAAGGCTAGTGCAGGATAAAAATGCCGCGACAGGCTGATATTGCGCTTGATGTTATGCAGACTGCGGTAACAGTAGAGGTATAACATCGGCATAAGTAAAAAGTAGGCCGGAATAATCAATATAAACACAAGTTGCAAGGGAATGGGGGTGTTGTGTTTGGCGATAAGCCCAGTTAAAAAGTAGAGTGCCAGTAAGCTAAATATTGCGCCCAATAGTTTGTGATTGTTATTGCGGTCACGATAGATATAGCGGATATAGATCCCCAACCCGATGCAATGCATTGCACCAAGTAAAGAGAGCCACCAATACCCTTCATATAAGAAGTCGTTGTAGGTCATATCCATATGGGGTCATTGTTGACGCAATCGTGGTTGTGGCGCAAGAAGATTGTGTTATTTTTCGGCCGCCGATGACGTGTAGTGACGATGCTACTTCTGTTTACCTAGTCTGGCATGACGGTTTGAACTTGCTGCGGGTGGTTTGCCCGGCACAGGGGCGCGTTCAGATAAGAGGTGTTGAATTGCCATGATGGGGTGGGGCAATAACATTCTAGGCCCTGCGAACACCATGATCTCTCTCGCTTTGGCCTTTAACTCTGGCTTGTAGCAATGTACTGGGCATTTATTACAGGTTGGCTTTTGCTGTCCGTAGGGGCAGCGATCTAACCTTTTGTGGGCATAGTCTAAAAAATCGCTGCAGGCTTGGCACTGGGCGATATCACCTTTTGCGTCGCAGTGAGCCTTACAATAGATATGCACCATGGCTGAAATTGTTTTGAATTCCCGCAGCAGTTTACCGCTTAGCAGATCTGACGCCATAGAGTACCTGACTAGTTAACTAGGTTTTAAATTATAGTAACGCTGTGATTGAGTGAACACAAAAAGGGATGATGGTTTTATGAAGATGCGCACAAAATAGTGCTTTAATTATTACTGAGAAGCGAACGTTCAGAATTGGCTGGTTTGATGATAACGGGGCATAAACAGTGGCAAAAAAGTACATAAAACGGCTATTTTTTGATACCCGATCGAAAAAGAGGTATAAATAATTGATTTATAGCAAGAGAATCGATTATTAATATCGGTTACTATCTGTACACACAACACATACAAAATCGAACCTAAAATGGGTGAGATAAATCAACGGTGGATGATAATGAAATTTCTAGGCATTATTTTACTCGTAGCAGTAGGGATATACCTTTACCGACGCGCGCAGCGACTTGCACAAGAAGAGCAGCAAGAAGCCGAACAACCGGCCGAAAAGATTGTGTCGGATGCCACTGTTGATGTAGCAGCTAGCGAGAGCGAGGCGGTGAAAGAGGAGGTGTCTACGCCTGTTGATGAGGGGATCACCTTTGAAACTGCCGATACCGTTGCTGAAGTTGTGGTTGAAGAGGCGGCGGTAAAAGCTGCTGCAGAGCCAGAGCCAGAGCCAGAGCCAGAGCCAGAGCCAGAGCCAGAGCCAGAGCCAGAGCCAGAGCCAGAGCCAGAGCCAGAGCCAGAGCCAGCATTTAAAATGGTAGCCGTGACTGATGAGTCATGGGCCAATGACAAACTAGCCAAAGCATTGGCTGAGTATCGCAGCGAGCCAACAGCAGAAGCTAAGCACCAGGCGTTACTGATAGCGGTTGCCGAGTGTTACAAACAGCGTAAACAGAGTGAATATCGTGAGTATGGCGCTGCACTTGCGCCCTATTATCAATCTTTGTTTGCCGCCCTTTCGACTAAGGAGAGTGAGAAGGGAGCAGGCTTTATGCAGCTTGCTACCTTACTCAATGATTGCGGTGATTTTGATGGCGCGCTGGGTGTTTGCCAGACTGCGATAGGTTATGGCTTGAGTGATGGAACCGTGACAGGCTTTGAAGGGCGTATGACGCGTATTGAGAAAGCCAAGGCGAAAGCGCAGCAGTAATTACATAGACCCTAGTGTAGAATAGCGATATTAGTCGTGAAAAAAGGCGAACCGAGTTTCGCCTTTTTTATGTCTGGAACATTTATGCCCATTTACCATGGATGGAAATAAATGGGCGTTATGTCTGGAACATTTATGCCCATTTACCATGGATGAGTCAGATGTCCGTTTAGACACAAAATAGTGTGTTGATACACATAGATTGGCAACCCATTTTTGGAGGTGTTATGCGTACTTTATTACTCGGGGTTATCTTAGTTGGGTTAACGGCGTGCACTCAGTCGCCGCAATGGACACTGTTTTATTACCCCGATCAAGCACAGGTTTCCGAGGGCGCGTTAGCGCCATATATTGCCGGTTACTACGAGAAAGCCGAGCAATGTATTGCTAAAGGGGCAGGTATGGTAAAGCTGAGTCAGTCAGGTGTTGGGGCGTATCAATGTGGATACCAATGCACTGACAATGGCGCAGGCGATGTGCAATGTGAGCGATTCGAACAGACGACTGTCTTATGAAGTGCTTACTAGATGCGGCATCGAAAAGCCTTAGCATTCGTGACACGATAGATTTCGACCGCTTTGAGTTGTTTGCTGAGCCCTTGGTTCTATCACTCGACTGTCGAATCATTGAGCGTCATTGGGGGGCTGATAGACATCAGTGGTTGTTAGAGTTTGAAGGCACTTTGCTGCAGCTCAATTATGAGTTTTATGGTGATAGCTGTTGGCTATCGGTAGAGCGCAGCGAGGATGTCGAGGTGCTTGAGTATCTAGAGACATTGTTGAGCCAATCACGATTGAGTAAAGCATTATGAGTGACATGATGCACAGTTCAGCTTTTCACTATCAAGCGTTAACGCCTGACTTGATCCTCGATGCCATCGAGTCTTTAGGTATCTATCCTGAAACAGGTTTGTTGGCGCTCAACAGTTATGAGAATCGGGTTTATCAATTTCGTAGTGATAGACAGCAGCGTTACGTGGTGAAATTTTATCGACCAGAGCGTTGGAGTGATGCACAGATACAAGAGGAGCATGACTTTTCTGCTGAGCTTGCCGAACAAGAGATTCCCATCGCGACGCCAGAGATTATTGATGGCCGCTCGTTACATCACTATCAAGGATACCGTTTTGCACTGTTTCCATCGATGGGTGGCAGAGCCTTTGAGGTAGACAACTTGGATCAGCTTGAAGAGGTTGGCCGTTTTATTGGACGTATTCACCAATATGCCAAGTGTAAACCGTTTCAATATCGAGAAACCCTCTCTGTACAGCTGTTGGGTGACGAATCATTGCAGTGGTTAAAGGCGTCTGGCCACGTGCCGCCGGGTTTAGAGACCGCTTACTTCACCATTGTTGAACAGGTGCTAGCCAAGTCGAAACAGCTATGGCAAGCCGTTGATACACCGCTGATCCGCTTGCACGGCGACCTACACCCAAGCAACATTCTATGGACCCCGGATGGCCCAGGTTTTGTCGACCTTGATGACGCAAAAATGGGCCCCGCTGTGCAAGACTTATGGATGATGTTGGCCGGCGATGCCTCTGCTCAGCGACTCCAGCTTGAGGTGTTACTCGAGAGTTATGAAGAGTTTTGTCAATTCGATGCGCGTCAGCTTAAGTTGATTGAACCGCTACGCGCCATGCGGATGATTCATTACAATGCGTGGTTGAGCCGTCGCTGGGAAGATCCCGCTTTTCCAATGAATTTTCCTTGGTACGCCGAAGAGAAGTATTGGGAGCAGCAAATATTAGGATTTAAAGAGCAGTTAGCTAAGCTCGATGAGCCGCCGCTGAGTCTATTACCGCAGTATTAGTGCCACCGAGTGCTTATTTTGTAACACAAAAATGAACTAATGCGCTTGAGGTAGACTCCAAAGCACATTATGTTATGGTCAAAATTCTTATAGAAATGGTGTATTAACACCGACAAGGAATCATTATGAAAAAAGCTTTATTGGTCGCGTTTGCATTATTGATGGCGCCTATGGCCGCCATGGCTGTGGACTTCAAAGAGGGTGTTAACTACACGGTAGTGAGTGAAGGCCCAGGCACAGCTAAGCCTGAAATTGCAGAGTTCTTCTCTTTTTACTGTCCTCATTGCTACAACTTTGCTAAGGCTCAAGTGCCGCAAATTAAAGCGAACCTGCCAGAAGGTGTTGTGTTTAAGCAAAACCACGTAGAGTTTATCGGTCGTGAAATGGGTACCGAAATGTCACGTGCATTTGCGGTTGCGCATCAGCTTAAAGTTGAAGATAAAATTGAGCATGCACTGTTTTCAGCTATTCACGATAAGAAGCAACGCTTCGTTAGTCGTGATGATATCCGTCAGGTGTTTATTGCGAACGGTGTTGAAGGCAAAGATTTCGATGCGGCGGCAAACTCGTTTATGGTGAGTGCGCAAATGGCACAAATGAAACGAGCTACCGAAAATGCTAAGTTGTCGGGGGTTCCAGCAATCGTGGTTAATGGTAAGTACCGCGTTGAAATGGGCTCACTAAAATCTTTTGATGAGTTAACACAACTGACTGATTACCTTACTAAGCTAAAGTAATACGATTTAGAGCTCATCAGTATGCGAGTTATTGATCTGGATAGTCGTTGAATAAAAAAGGAGCCATAGGCTCCTTTTTTAATGGTTTAACTTATCGGGCGGAATATACCCGCTAGATTGAATTTTTGCGACATATGACGAAATGGATTTACGACTTAGGATGGCAGGTCAGAGTAAGGATTATCTTCAGCTTCAGTTACTCAATGTGCCAGCGGGTTTAGAGGCTTACCATACTTTGAATGCTCCTAAATGGTCAGGGTTTTTATGCTGTGGGTATGACATCAAGCAAAAAAAAACCGCATTCCCGGTCGCTTTGGAAATACGGTCATTGAGCCATATAGCTCTATTTACCCTGAGTAACTTTGCTAATCTACCAGTGTGTCAAAAAATTGGCAAGTGACATTTTTTTGTTGGTGGTTAGCTATTAGTCTGATAGACAAATAGTTTTTTAAAAGTTATGGGCTCAGTTGCACTTTTTTACAAAAAAACAATAAAAGCGATGCAACTAACATGGTAAAAAGTGTGTCCAAACTAACAATAATAAAAAGTAGGGTTTTTGGAGGTCATATGAGAATTTTTCCCGTGTATGCACCCAAGCTCATCGTCAAGCATGCCAGAATTTTTGTATCAGGCGTGGTTTGGGTGAAAGATCTAGGTCGTTTAGAGTTCGATAAGGGAAGGTTTTTATTGCCGCGGCAAAGTTTGCCTCAGGTAAAGCAGGCGATTGTCGAGCTAAATCAGATGATTGAATTGCAGCATAACGAAGCGAAGACGGCTTAGGTCTTCGCATTCAATCCGCGAGATTATTCGCTTACTTCATCATTCAGCAGGCCAACAAGTCCAGTGACTTTCTCGTTCCACGAGTTAAGGTCTTGGCTTAATTGTTGGTTCTGCTCACTCAGATTGTTGTTCTTCTGCTTCTCTTCTTCAAGCTCCATTTTTAGTAGCTCAATGGTTTCGAGTGCAGCTTGGATTTTTGTCTCCAGCTTGGACAGTAGTTCAAGGCTCATCGGGAGTCCTAATAGTTTCTGGATGGGTGTTTGATTCTATCAGTGCCGTGAATAGAGTGGATAGCTAATTTGTGCTAATTGAATAAAAAAACGTCGATTAACAGATTAAATTTGTTTTATTTGTCATCAGTAGTAAATAACCCACCTTTTTGCTCTCAGTCTTTGGTGCTAATCCCTTTATTTAGCTCCATCGGCTGCGGGTTGTTGGGTTATTTGAATGCTTGTCAAACAGTGCTCATTCGCTGAGGTTGTTTATCTCAACACGGCTAAATCCAGCATCTACATCGGTAACAGTGAAGGGGAAGTCTGCTCACTTTTAATCTGCGCTATTGGTGCCCCACAGTTTCACAGCAAGCACTCTGGTTTACTAGGGTAACGTTTCAGTGCCACGAGTATTGCCAGAGTGTTTGAGCCATCACTCAGCGCTATTGCTAATAACTTGGATGTAGGCTAATTCGAGATGGTTGTCAGTATGGCATGTCATCGTTTAGTACGTTTGCAGTGGTTGCTCCAACAATTTTTGCAGTAATGGATGAATGCAAAGCCAACCAGAACGGGTCTTACTATAACAAATCGTAGGAGCGCCAGATGCCAATCAGTCAAATATTTTCAGCCTTGGTCGGCTTAATGTTTACCGCCAACGCTTTTGCTGGGCAAACACTGGATGATTTTGCTAAGCGTAGTGAGGTCAGACAACCTGTGATCATAGAGTTATATACCTCTCAAGGATGTAGCAGTTGTCCTCCAGCTGAGACCTGGTTGTCAGCATTTTCATATGAGCCTGGGCTTTGGCGTGACTACTTTCCGCTCGCATTCCACGTCACCTATTGGGATTATATTGGCTGGAAAGATCCCTATGGGCAAAGGGCATTCAGTCAGCGTCAGTATGACCATCTTAAGAAAAAGCATATTAAACAAGTGTATACGCCTCAATTTGTGATTAATGGGGTAGAGTGGAGAGGTTGGTTTGATAGAGTGTTAGGTGAGGTGTTGACGCTAAAACCACGATCTGTCGGCGTACTCGATGTGAATATATTGGGTAAACAGTTGCGTGCAACTTTTACATCGATATCAGACTCATCTGAGGTTGCACGTTTGCATTTGGCGTTGGTGGGGGCTGGGATAACCACGGACATTAAGCGTGGCGAAAATCGGCATAAACGTTTGGCACACGACTTCACGGTATTGAGCCATCAAACCTTTGATGCTAACGAGCAGTCTAAAGGTGAGTTTGTGGGTAAAATCACATTACCATCTGACTTAATGACCAATGCAGAGCGCTTGGCTTGGGTGGCTTGGATTGAACAAGAAGGGCAAGCCATTCAAGCTGTCGGTGATTGGCTGGTGCCCAATAACATTCATTAAGCAGAGCAAAAAGCCCCAATAAAGGGGCTTTGGGGTGATGACCGATTAGAAGCGGTAATCAACAGATAGGTAAAGCTGTTGGCTGTCGTTCAGTGAAGCCTGTTCTGTAAAACCAGTTCCCATTGGCGTAGGTTCACCATAAGACCCTGACGCTTCGAAGTCTTGTTTTAAGTAACGGTAACCAATCTCAGTGCTCACGTTATCGTTAATATTATACATTAAGCCTGTTTGACCACCCCAGACGAAACGGTTCTTTGAGCTGTATTCTGCCGCATCAGGGCTGACATGATTCATACCTGCTGTAGCACCGATGAACCAGTTGAACTTATTGTTTGCGTCGAGGCCGACTAAGTAATCGTACGACACTAATAGGCTTTGCTGTCTGGTTGCATCGTCTGAGTTATAAGAGTAAGTACCATATACACGGTTGTTGTCATTGAGGTATGCACCAGCGCGTAGTTCATAAAGAACGTTATTTTCTGTCTCTTTGAAGTTATCGGCGTTAAATCCTGGGTCCACATTTTGAGTGACAGACCCTTTGTAGGTGTTTTGCTGTGCGCCAACACCGCCACCGATGAACCAGTCTGCAGCCATGGTTGGGGCTGAAAGGGCGACTGTCATTACTGCTGCTAGTGCTAATGTCTTGGTTTTCATAATATGCTCTCTCTGTAAAATGGACTGTGTTCGTTTTCGTTGAGGGCATAGTAGAGTAAATAAGCTGAACGATAACTGAATGATATATCAGTGAGGTGAAAGATATGATTTTTGTATTACTGTCTAAGGTACTTGCACCATGATATCGAAGGTTCTGCAGTCAGTGTGGTATAACGAGGATCACCACTTTTGTTTAGGGATGAATAATGAAACTTGTTTTTATACATGGATGGAGTGTCACCAGCACGCAAACTTACGGTGAATTGCCCCAAGCACTGGCCAGTTTGGCAGGCTCTTCATTAGCCATTGAGATCACGCATATTTATCTCGGGCGTTACATCAGTTTTAACGATGCGGTCACGCTGGATGATATTGCGATAGCATTTGAGTCTGCTCGTCAACGAGAGCTCGACGGTTGTGAATTTTCGGTGATCACCCACTCAACTGGTGGCCCAGTGATAAGGGCATGGTTATCTCGGTTTTACGGAAATCATCTTGAGGATACGCCGTTAAAGCATATGATCATGCTGGCTCCTGCTAACCATGGTTCATCCTTAGCACAATTGGGTAAATCACGTATTAGCCGTCTTAAATCATGGTTTGATGGGGTTGAGCCTGGTCAAAAGGTGCTAGATTGGCTAGAACTTGGCAGCGATGGTCAGCACTCTCTAAATCGTGAATGGCTTGATTGGAACTGCCTTGAAAAGGGGATTTATCCGTTTGTATTTACTGGAGAGACTATCGACAAAGCACTGTATGACTATATGAATAGCTATACCGGTGAAGTGGGGAGCGATGGTGTGGTGAGAGTGGCGGCAGCAAACTTAAACTTTAACTATTTAGCATTGGCGCAGCAAACGGTGCAAACATGTATGAGTTTCGACGGTCAGTGCGCTCAGCTACTGCAGCTAACGGAGCAAAAATCATCACTTAGCCAATACGTGTTCGATGTGATCCCTAAAGCGAGCCATAGTAATAAAAAAATGGGGATCCTCAATGCCATTACACGGCGAAATGCCCACAATAAACCTGTGGTGCAGCGAATACTTGCGAGCCTTTCAGTCGATTCTACCTATGATTACCATGACGTTCGTAAGCAGTTTGTTGATAGCAGTCAGCGCAAAGGTATGGGACGTTATTGCATGGTGGTGGTAAGGGTGTGTGATGACTTAGGCCACAGGGTGACCGATTTTGACTTTTTCCTCTTGTGTGGCGATGACTATCATGCGGGTAACTTGCCTAGTGGACTTGTCTTGGACAAGCAGCGTAACAGTGTCAATGGCAACACCATTACACTCTACTTAGATGCCAATAAGTTAAATAGACTCAAAGCAGGAAAACTAGGATTCAAGGTCTCGGCAAGACCTGATAGTGGCTTTAGCTACTATAAGAGTGTCGAATTTCACTGTCAGCCAGACCAGGTATCGCAATGGCTGTGTGCTGACCAGACCTTGATGTTAGACATTACCTTGAAGCGGTATATAGCCGATGACACCTTTAGCTTTGCGCAGGTGGGTGATGAGCCAAGCTTTAAGTCTCTGACGGGCGATTAAGTCTTAATGGGGAGAAGAGCATAGGGTGATAAGGGCCAATTAACCCTAATCACCCACTTACTTTTTTGACGGCTATTTTTTAAAGAAAGCTTCGTTGGTGCCGTATGGGCCTAAGTTTAGATCGCGCTTACGGATCTCATCCACCCGGTCAAAGGCTTCTTCGGCAACGCGAAGGTTTTTAACGTCTTTACGCCAGTAGTATTTAAAGCCATCGAAATGGGCATTGTTTGGATACCAGTACATCACACCTAAGCCTTTTTCAGACATGATAGGGGTATTGTGAATGGTCGCCCCCGGGATGTAGAAGTATTGCCCAGTGCCCAGCTTTTTAAATTGATTATCAGCTAGTGTTTGACCTTCACCATTTACCACGTAGTAGCACTCTGGTTGACCATGGAAATGTGGCGCGTGATCTGACTTGCCGCCATCGGTGATACCTATCACGACAGGGCTGTCTGACAGCTCTTTCCAGATATAGCCGACAGGCGATTGAGTGCGATCACAGTCTTTAACTTCCAATATGTTACCGTCATCATCTAAGGTCTTACAGAAGCGTTGATCCATCGCAATGCTGGCGTTGGCTTGAATGGTATTGAAGTCAATTTTACCCGCTTCCCATGCGGCAATATAGGCTTCAACTTCTGGGTTACTGCACTGCGCTGGCATAGTGTCTTGCGGTGAGTATGGCGTGCTGTCATATGGCACTGGTGTCATCTGTTGGTATGGAAGTTGAGCGTGGTTACATTGTGGCCCTTGGGCTACTGCAGCGGTTGATGCAAGTGCTGCAATACCGAAGATCATTTTAAGTTTCATCATTCCTATCCTATTTTTATTAGTGCAGCAAAGCTGCGGTATTTTGCTTGTAAATTGGTGCTTGAACTAACAATAAAGTGATTAGTTTGTTGTAAAGTTGAATTGGATCACGCTGCATTTTTAACAGCAAAATTATTCGTGACTCAGCTCGCGAATAATCTTACCTATCTAAGTTGATTACAGATGAAATTGCATACTGAGTTGGGCGTAGTTAGAGGCCCCTTGTGCGGGGACGGTCTGATGATATGAGCTGTTCGCGTCATTGATTTGATAACGACCAACCTCAAATCCCAGCACTAATGCTGGGGATAAATTAGTAAACACATTTAAGCCAATATGAGAGCGATCTGTGGCTTCGACATCTGTCTTGGTGCGGCCATAGAATAAGCTTGAACGCGTGCGCTCGGTCCAGAAGTGACGATAAGCAAACATTGCGGCAGTGGTTGTTTCTAATTCACCATTGATGATGTCACGTGCCGCATCGGTACCTACATAGCGACCAAGATTGCCGTAATGCAATTGCAATTTAATATCATCACGGCCGAAAGTGTTTAGGTTGGCGGCGAGAGAGACTCCTGCGCCAAACTGTGCTGTATTGGCCGGATCTAAATACCGAAACAGACTCGACAGTGAGACGTTGCCCCAATCGCCGTGTTTGTTATAGCGAATAATCGCATCGGGAACATAGTCGTTGTTTGTATCGATCCACTGTTTATCTTTGGTGGTTGTTTCAGGTTGAGTGCCGTAGGTGTAAGGGTTCTCTAGTGCGAGTTGCCAATTCCCTTGGGTCAATTTTACCAGCGCTTGGCGCACCATGGCTTGACCAACGAGTGGGCCACCTAAATCAGCGGTTTCGGCAAAGGCGCTGCTGTTGACCATAGTTGACCAGGTTTGTCCGGCGGTAATACCCTGATATTCGATATAGGCATGCCTAAGGCGAGGGCTATAAGAGTTAGAAAATACACCATTGCCTTGCGATGAACCTGCAAAATCGATTTCCACAAATCCAGTCACATCACCATGTTTTATCCCCATATTAAAGCGACTTTCAGCGGCGCTAAATTGGGTTCGCTTGGCTGACTCAGCGACACTACCGCCGCCAGTCCAGCTATCCTGAAACGCGATGTTGCCGTCGATAAATAGCATGTTCTGGCAATTGGCGAGTTCAGAAAAAATTGAAATATTACGTCATCGCGTAAATCTGTTTTGGAGTTGTATTCGAGCGCCTATCGAACAGGCGGTTGCCCAAGGTGAATTAGTTGCAACTGAGATGGACATTAAGGAGTTGGTACAGTCACTGTATTTCTTCTTAGCGGGGGCGACATCCTCTTACGAAAGCCGGTTGATGGATGAGTGTTATTTTACTCCCGATGATGAGACTGGTTTTCGCCACATTAGTCGTTTAATGAACCGCTATGCGTGGAAAACACCGATCACCCAGGAGATGATGTGCGATATGGTGGTGAGGATCAGCGAGTTTCTCGATAGAGGGGAAGGTAAGGTTCGAACCTATGAAACCTGCTTAACGACCGGTAAACGTCATGATTGCCGAGGCTAATCTTGCCTCATTTTTTGCTATAAAACTATTCACTGATAAGGTCATTAACATAGGTTGGCCTGAATCAGTGTGTGGTGCAAACCTTCTCATCATACTTTTCGTTTAACTGTTTCAAAATCTGTACTCCTTTCTTGATGAAGACTTTGATGACAGCCCCCATTGTGCTTGACTTTATAGCGGTGCATCCATAGTCTGCTTATTCAGTAATCAAGGTGGTATGCAATGCACATAAACTATAATTTAAAACCTGCGTCTGAGCGCCGTACTGAGCAGTTTCAGCCTGAAACCAATGTTGGATTCGGTAATTTAAGAACTGATCATATGTTTTTGATGGATTATCGCGATGGGGAGTGGCGTGATCCGAGAATTGTCCCATATGGACCTTTTGAGGTCGCCCCTGGCGCGATAGCGCTGCACTATGGGCAGTCAGTGTTTGAAGGTGCCAAAGCCTTTATGCATGAAGATGGTGAAATATATACTTTTCGTTTAGACAAAAATGCCGAGCGTTTAAACCGCAGCGCGGACATTATTTGTATTCCAGCGCTTCCAGAAGCGATGCAGCTTGAAGGCATTAATGCCTTAATTGACGTTGACCGTTTGTGGTTTCCAATGCAAGAGGGCGCGTGTCTTTATATTCGTCCCTTTATCTTTGCCACAGAGGACCGTCTATCTGTCAGCCCAAGCCAGCAATATACTTTTTGCGTGATGTTGAGCCCAAGCGGCGCGTATTACGCAGATGGTTTTGATAAGGCGATTCGCTTGCTGATCACTGAACGCTTTCACCGTGCGGTGTCCGGTGGTACGGGGGCCTCTAAAGCCGCTGGTAACTACGCGGCATCGTTGAAAGCCGGTAAGGCAGCAGCAGAGTATGGTGCAGCGCAAGTGCTCTACCTTGACGCTAACAACAAACAGATTGAGGAAGTGGGTGCAATGAACCATTTCCATGTGCTCAAAGATGGCACCATTATTATTCCTAAATTTACCGACACCATTTTGAAGTCAATCACCTCGCAATCTATTTTGGATTTGGGTGAGGTGCTGGGCTGTGAAGTGCGCCAAGAAACAGTGATGTTGGATCAGTTTATTCGTGATATCGAGTCAGGTGAAATCATCGAAGCGGGTGGATTTGGCACCGCTGCCGTTGTCTCGCCTGTGGGCTCTTATATCTTTGAAGACAACCGTGTTGTGACGGTCGGTAATGGTGAAGTGGGTGAGCATACTCGCCGAATTTATCAAGTGTTAACCGACATTCAAAAGGGCAAGCGTGAAGGCCCTAAAGGTTGGATTCAACACGTTGAGCGTATCGTGGGTTAATCCAGTAAGTATCTGGTTAAAATGCTATTTTACTCACTTAAAAGGCGCTGATGGCGCCTTTTTTATTGGCCGTGGGATGGGGTTTTAAAATGAGAAAAAGCCTCGCCGGAAGGGTGGGGCGAGGCTGTCTCATGTCAATGGCTACCAGTTCAACACTCGATAACCATGAACCCTGTGTCGAGGGCTCGGTATACCAACGGCATCAATAAATCACGCATCTATTGAATGACATTTGTATGACTCGTGCACTCATTAAAATTTGGATAATCATTTTTCTATTGGCTTTGCTGTAATGTCGCTAAGCGTTTCTCTGTATTCTTTCTGCCCTGCTCAATATGGCGTCGCATTAATAAACTGGCTAACTCACCATCTCGCTGGGCAATCGCTTCGACAATGCGCCGATGGTCAGCCAAGGCCTTGGTCGGCCGGTTGATGTTGGTGCATTGATAACGATACATTCTCAGTAGGTGATAAAGACCACCAATCAAGGTTTCTTGAAGGTGTTTACTCCTACTGGCCTGAATGATTCGATAGTGAAAATCCACATCGCCCTCTTTTTGAAAGAAGGTATCCCCAGCCGCTAATGCCTGCTCTTGTTTGACGAGCAGTGCCTCTAACTGTGCGAGTTCCTCTTGATTGATATGTTGTGCCGCAAGCTCACAGGCCATGCCTTCTAATACGCTGCGCAGTCGATATAAATCGTTAAGCTCCTCGATTGTTAATTCTGCAACCCGCGCGCCAATATGGGGTGTTCTGACAATGAGGCGTCGTCGCTCTAGGGTGAGCAGTGCTTCTCTTGTCGGCCCGCGACTCATTCCATATTGCTCAGCTAATGCTTGCTCATTGATTTTACTGCCTGCAGCTAACTCGCCCTTAATAATACTGGTTTGTATTGCAAGCAAGGCCTTATCAGCCAAGGTTGCACCAGATTTTGTCGGGTGACTTGTTTGATGCTTGGACAGGTTCAAATGATTCTGCTCTCGGTTTTGTGTGCACTGGTAAAATTAGAGCGACACATGTCTATTGTCAACAATCTAACTGTTAGACATAAGTCGCAATGGCTTTGGTTGGTGATTTAAGTTGTTGTTTTTTGGTTGTGGATGATTTTTATTGTCGAGTTCAAGGTGGGTTGTATAGCTTGTTTACGGCTTTATTGTTGACAATTTTTTGTGCGATAATAAAAAAGTCGCCCTGAGGCGACTTTGTGTGGCTGGCCTCTAAGAGGCAAAGATTAGTGAGACTCTATTGCGTCCGATTCTTGTTTTGAACCAGAGAGTTGCTTAGAGTTGTACTTGAGCAAAATTTGATGGATCTGTTCATCTTTTTGTTGCCACACGCCATTAAGCCAGCGTTGAAATTGTGCGCGACAATCAGCGTCACTAAAGTATTTAGCATCATCGACTTCAGGTACTGGCATGGTCTCAATGCGCACCACAATGCGTTTTATTTTTCCGTGCATCACTTCAGTTAGTGTGTCATCTGCAGAATCTGGATACACTAAAGTCACATTGAGTAAGCTGGTAAACTGTTCGCCCATTGCTGAAATAGTAAACGCGATACCACCGGCTTTAGGGCGAAGGAGATAGCGGTATGGAGAACGCTGACGGGCATGTTTCTCTTTGGTAAAACGGCTGCCTTCGACGTAGTTGATAATAGATGTAGGCATGGTTTTGAACTTCTCGCACGAACGACGAGTCGTTGCTAAATCTTTTCCTTTCAGTTTAGGATTCTTACGCAACTGCTTAGCGCTAGTACGGTTCATAAATGGCATATCAAGCGACCAACAACCTAACCCCATGAAAGGCACCCAAAGTAGCTCCTTTTTTAAGAAGAACTTTAACATTGGGATGTTATTGCGCAGGACATACGTGAGCGCAGCGATGTCGAACCCGCTAAGATGGTTGCTAATCAGTAAATACCAACCATCTTTCTTAAGCCCCTCTAGGCCCTCAATATCCCATTCTATCTTGGCGATAAGATAGAGAATACCGCCATTGCAGGTCGCCCAGCCCCACATAAAGCGGTTCATGATGATGGTTATTATTCGTCGAAATCCAGCAATAGGCACCAATAGTTTTACTAAGCCACCAACACAGATCAAACTGCTCCACAGTACGGTATTTATCACCAGCAACAGTGAACTCAATGCAAATAAGATGGGGCCTGGTAAAAAATTTAACATCTTTCTGAAATACCTTTGTTTAGTACAAACTATTGCTTAGCCAATTTATCTAATGTGAGATCTTTGTCTTTCCAAATTTGGTTAAGCTCATTTTGGAAACTAATTTTAAACTCTCTATCATTCATATAGTCACCGCGCATGGCTGGGGCGATTTCAGACACTTTAATGTCGACTCTAACTTGTTTCACTTGGCCAGAAATATATTCCCAATAGCTAGGGGTTTTACCTGGATAGTAAATGGCAACATCAACCAGCTTGTGGATCTGTCCGTCCATGGCTGATAAGGCAAATGCCATTCCGCCCGCTTTAGGCTTGAGTAACCGTTTAAATTCAGAGTTTTGCTTGCGGTGCTTTTCGGCACGAAAACGTGTGCCTTCGACGAAGTTCATGATACTGACGGGTTTAGATTTAAATTTAGCGCACGCTTTACGGGTGATCTCGATATCTTTCCCTTTGAGTTTAGGGTTTTTTCGCAGTTGTGCGCTGCTGTAGCGTCGCATGAAAGGAAAATCTAATGCCCACCAAGCAAGGCCTAGTACCGGCACATAAATCAGTTCTTGTTTGAGGAAGAATTTTAAGAATGGGATCTTATGATTGAAGACTCTCTGTAGCACAGGGATATCCACCCATGACTGATGATTTGCGATCACCATATACCACTCTTTAGTCGAAAGTTGTGCATCACCTTCAATAATGATTTCAACAGGATGAAATATGCGCTCGATAACCGTATTGACACTTATCCAGGCAGTGGCGCAGTGATCAAGTAGATAGCTACAAACGGTTCGCAGTGGCGTAATGGGGATGAGTTTTATGATACTTACCAATAAGATAGGTATTACCCAAAAGATGGTATTAACGATATAGCAGCTAAAAGCTATGCTGCCTCTTATCCGTGATAAAACCGAGCCCATTTAATTCCCCATTAAAAATTCGGAGACCTATGTTACTCGCCCTAGCGCTTGAGCTCAATGATCACGTGCTAACCTCTGTGCCGATATGGCCAAAAACCATAAAAAATTCGATGATATCCTAACAGTTACTCGCCCTAGCGCTTGAGCTCAATGATCACGTGCTAACCTCTGTGCCGATATGGCCAAAAACCATAAAAAAATCGATGATCTCCTAGCAGTTACTCGCCCTAGCGCTTGAGCTCAATGATCACGTGCTAACCTCTGTGCCGATATGGCCAAAAACCATAAAAAATTCGATGATAGCCTAACAGTTACTCGCCCTAGCGCTTGAGCTCAATGATCACGTGCTAACCTCTGTGCCGATATGGCCAAAAACCATAAAAAATTCGATGATATCCTAACAGTTACTCGCCTGCGAGGTTGATGCTACAGATCCAAAATCCTGAACCCAGATTTAATAACTATTCTGCAGACTATGTAGTAGACGATCCATTGCCCTGTAACCTAAAGCTTGTGCAATGTGACTGCGCTCAACCATAGGAGACTCGGCCAAATCGGCAATGGTGCGTGCCACACGCTGTAACCGATGGTAACTGCGTACAGACAGGCCAAGTTTATTGACGCTTTGCTCTAAGAACTCCAGATCAGTTTGCGAAAAACCACCAGTCGCTGCGAGTTGTTTACCCGTTAACTCAGCGTTTAGGACGCCTGCTCGGGTAAGTTGACGCTCTCTTGCTGCCTTTACTCTGCCGGCAACTTGTTGGCTAGTTTCTGTGGGCTGATGTTGCTGCGTCAAGGTGCCTTCGGGCAGCCGAGGAACATCAATCGTGAGATCGAAGCGGTCAATAAAGGGTCCAGAAAGCCGTGATAGGTAACGTTGAATTTGATCTTGAGATGCCCGAGCATTCGCGGTATCACCACAAGGACTGGGGTTCATTGCGGCAACCAGTTGAAAACGGCTGGAGAAGGTCAGTTTAGCCGCGGCTCTAGATATAATCACCTCTCCCGTTTCCATCGGCTCTCGCAAACAATCAAGCACTTTGCGAGGGAATTCAGCGACCTCGTCGAGAAATAGCACTCCACGATGCGCCAGTGAGATCTCGCCGGGCTTAGGGTGACTACCTCCGCCGACAAGGGAGATAGCTGAGCTGGTGTGATGAGGGCTGCGAAAGGGCCGCTGGTAAAATTGATTGGTAGGAATGGTCTGCCCTGCCACTGAATGAATGGTGGCGACCTCTAATGCCTCGTCATAGTCTAGTGGTGGCAGCAGTTGCACAATACGGCTGGCAAGCATGGTTTTCCCTGTGCCTGGTGGGCCTAGAAAAAGTAGATTATGGTTCCCTGCAGCGGCGATTTCGAGTGCGCGTTTAGCCTGATATTGACCGATAACATCGCTGAGGCATTTCTGTTGCGAAGTTGCCTCTTCGGCAACCCATTGCAGCCCCGTAGCGATGCTAGGGAGTGATTGCTGCCCATGAAGGTATTCACTCAATGCTTGTAGGTGGCTAGCGAAAAAAGTCTTTTGGTAGCCCACTAAGTCGGCATCACAGCGGTTATCGAGCGGAATCACCACGATTTTTTGCTGCTTGCGCGCATCAACGATAACCGGCAGTAGTCCATGGCAGTGACGTATGTGGCCTGATAATGCCAGCTCACCCACAAATTCATGATCTTTTAGTGCTTGTGCGGGGATCTGTTTAGAGGCGGCTAAGATACCTATAGCGATGGGAAGATCGTACCGTCCTCCCTGTTTTGGCAGATCGGCTGGCGCTAAATTTACAGTAATACGTCGTTGAGGAAATTCAAATCCGGCGTTAATGAGTGCGCTGCGTACTCGCTCTTTAGCTTCTTTGACGGAGGTTTCTGGCAGGCCGACTAAATTGAACGCGGGTAGTCCGTTACTGAGGTGCACTTCAACGGTGACTTCAGGGGCATCGACACCAAGGCTGGCTCGGGTGGTCACACAGGCTATTGCCATAAACAAATCCTTTTGTTTTGTTGGTTGAGATTATCGTGTGGCGAGGCAGTAATACTAGTAAGTGTAGCAGGCATTTGCTGGTGTGAATTTATTCTCAATCGCAGTGCTTACTATTTGTAGACTGTGGTGTAGTGCGCAATATTTGCCCAATTTAGTGAATTTATATTGCCTAATTTTAGGTTTCTGATATACAGACCACACTTATCTGCATCCACTCAATACTAAGTGCTTTATTACTCACCTTCAGGCGTTGTTACTGCATCAACCACCGCTATTTAGACGGGGGAAGATAAAGAGATCCTGTCACTAGTTTGAGTAGCCTAGAGCACTTTTCTCGTTGGGTTTGCAGTGGTTGCGCGAAGCGGTATGTCTGCCATGCCGCTCGTAGGTTAATGTCGCTGTAAAATTTTTTAGGTAAATAAATGAGTCTCTTTGATAACACCATGATTATCTTGTTGTTGATTGCCACCAGTTGCTTTTTCTCCATGTCAGAAATTGCGTTAGCGGCTGCTCGAAAAATTCGGTTGCGTGCCATGGCTGATGAGGGAGATATGAGGGCGGAAAAAGTGTTGCAGCTACAAGCACACCCGGGCAGCTTTTTTACTGTGGTACAGATTGGGCTGAATGCTGTGGCCATTATGGGGGGGATTGTGGGTGAGTCGGCATTCACTCCCTATTTTTATATGTTGCTGTCCAATTGGGTTGCCGATCCTTGGTTGAGTCAAATGAGTTTCGTGTTGTCTTTTGTTTTGGTAACCAGCCTCTTTATTTTAATTGCAGATTTAATGCCTAAGCGTGTGGCGATGGCGATGCCTGAGTTGGTGGCAGTCACACTGGTAAGCCCAATGATGGTGTGTATTCGTATACTAACACCGCTGGTCTGGGTGTTTAATGGCTTAGCGTCTGGAATTTTTAGGTTGTTACAGATCCAAACGGCACGCAATGATCAGGTGACCTCTGATGACATCTATGCGGTGATGGATGCAGGGGCTGAAGCGGGCGTATTAGATAAAGATGAGCAGAAGATGATGGAAAACGTGTTTGAGATGCAAACCGTGCCAGTGACTTCAGCGATGACAGCCCGTGAGAGTCTCATTTACTTTTTACTGCAAGACAGTGAAGAGGAGATCAAGCGAAAAATATCAGATGAACCTCATACTAAGTTTTTAGTGTGTGATGGTCAGCTTGATACGATAAAGGGGGTTGTGGATGCTAAAGAGCTACTTATTAGGGTAATCAATGGTCAGAGTATCTGCTTAAGTGACAGTTCGCTACTGCATAGCTGTCCAATTATTCCCGATACATTAACCTTATCTGAAAGTATGGAGTATTTTAAAAATACGCGTGCCGACTTTGCTGTGGTGATGAACGAATATGCTTTAGTGGTCGGCATTGTGACCACCAATGATTTACAAAGTGCGGTAATGGGAGCATGGTCACTCCATGAGAGCGAAGAGCAGATCATCGCCAGAGATAAGCACTCTTGGTTGGTGGATGGGGTTACTCCCATTACTGATGTAATGCGTACCTTCGGCATAGAGTCGTTTCCTCAAAGTCAAAATTACGAAACCATTGCTGGATTTATCATGTATATGCTGAGAAAAATTCCACGTCGTACTGATTTTGTTAATTATGCTGGATTTAAGTTTGAAGTGGTTGATATTGACGCTTATAAAGTCGATCAGTTACTTGTTACGCGTATTACAGAAGGAGATAAGGCGTTACTGCTTGATGAGCCTAGTCAGCTGGTTAGTTGAGTGATGCATGTAGATAGATGATGACATTTTCGTCTCAACGCTCATCGTTGGCTGAAAGTGTTTACGATTGGGGGAAGTCGTTAATGTCGTCATTCGTGGAGTAGGTTTCGTAGGTGTTACCACTTCGCTTAGCTTTGTACATGGCAATGTCGGCATTTTTCATTAAGGTTTTTCTGTCTTCGCCATCTTGTGGGTAGCATGCAATGCCGATACTGATCCCAACAGCTAGACGATGGCCTTCGCATAAAATATCTTGCATGATGTGCTGCTGAATACTTTGTGCTAATTGTTTGGCTTGATCAATGCAAGACGATGGTAGTACAACTGCAAATTCATCACCACCTAGCCTGACTGCTAGAGCTTGCATTGGCATCATGGTCTGGATTCGGTGAGCGATTATCTGTAATACTTTGTCGCCAGCGTCGTGACCTAAGTTATCGTTGATCATTTTAAAGTCATTAAGATCCATCATTAAAAAACAAAAATGCGTGTTCTCGTTTTGACTTAGCTCGTCTATTTTCTCATACAGTTGATGTCGATTGGCGAGATCGGTGAGTGGATCGTGGTAGGCTTGATAGTGTTTTTCGGCCAAGGTGTTTTGCAGGGTTAAAATGGTTTCTTGACTCATTTTTACGACTAGCCAAACAAACCCGCCCCCTGCTGAAAATACCGCAGCAACAACCATCTCCAGCGATGCCGTGTTTCTGTGCATCAGCATCCATAAAAAACCCACGTAGCCTAAAATAAACATGCCAATCATTGCTAACAGGAGGTGCCAACCACGGTGTCCTGCCTGTTTTTGGTGGCAGATTTGATAAGTCGGAATTAGTGAGCCCACTAGCCCCATTAAACCGATTAACACAATGAATACGGCAACGGCTGTCATGCGTGCATTAGCTCCTCTTAAGTGTTGAGGCGGTATGAAATTTTGCAAATTGAATTTAAGTATAGGCCAAGTTTTGTAACTGTTTATTTAATACAGGCTTTAACCTAAATGTTGGCAGAGTAAGTGAGGTCAGAGTGGTAGTAAGGTTGTGATCGTTGCACGATTTTAGCGTACCTAAGGTAATAGTCATGTGGAGGCTGTTCTTTCATTTATTGTCTAAATGCTCTTCTTTGTGAGGCGATGGCTATTAGGGAGACGGTTTGATTTTATCTAACAGATCCAGTTGGTATTCAAGCATACGTTGCAGCTCACCATCGGCTCGCAGTGAAGCGACTTTGCTGTCAAATAGCGCTTTTATCTGGTGCTTGTATTTTGATTGATGCGAAATCAGCATATGAAAAGGCTCCGCTTGCGTCCCTGGTACTCTAATCCCTCTAAGGAGTTTGGACAGCTCATATTCGCTATTGATTGCCAGAGTGCCACTAAGGGTTTCCTTGCGGGCGAGAAAAAACTGACATCGTCCGCGCTGTAACATTTCTGGCAAATGGGCGAGATCGCGAATTTCATATATTGTTTCATTTTTAGTGACGCCAAAATTTTGGTAATTGAACCCTTTTATCCCACAGATGGTACCGTATTGCCTTAGGTCGCTGAGGTTGTGTACTCGCACTCCATCTGGAAAGCTGAACTTAAGGAAAAAGTAACTTGGCGTTAAATGGTAGTAGGCGGCTGAAGACAGAAAGTCTCTACTTCGTTCTGGGTTGAGCGAAGCACTCATTGCCGCATCAATGGTGCCTTCTTTGACATCTTTTAAGCAGCGACGCCAGGGTAAGGCGATAACCTGATGCTTAAAGTCGCTTACGGAAAAAACACGATTGAGGAGATCGATATCATAACCAGTGCTGGTCCCCTTTTTGCCATTTTCTCTTTGAAAATAGTTAAATGGTGGAAACTCGGTATCTTCAACGCAAAAGGTGATCGTTTGCTCGGTGGCTTGAGCCACAGGCAATAGGGAGAATAATAAACAACAGATAATCACGATTAACCATCGCAAGTGGCTCATATTGAGAAAGTCCAATTAAGTCTATGCAATGAGTATAGCAGAGCAAATTTCTTATTAAGTTTATCGCTATATTGGTGTTACCTCTTTGAGGAAAGCTGCCAAAACGGGTTCATCTGAGCGGCTTTTTTTACTACAACATCCGAGTTCAAATGGTGCAATGGCGACTGGAGAGGGGAGTTGTTGGATCCTGTCTTTAACCGGACTATTTTGAATGACTATCTCAGGAGTAATACTTACGCCACAGCCTAGAGCCACCATAGAGGCTATCGCCTCTTGGCCAGAGACTTGGGCATAAACGTTGGCATTCAGTCCTAACTGTTTAAACCAATTGTCGATGCGTCGACGTCCGGGGCCGTGCTCAGGAATGATAAAGGGTAATCTGTCCCAGGGGATGTATGATTCGGTGAGTAATTGTTGTACGGCACATTTAAAGGTCGGAGCGATAATCACCAGTGGCACATCATCGATTTTTATAAAGTGCAGTGATTCAGGAAGGGTTTCTGGCAGTGCTGCGATGCTGATGTCGGCGCGATTTTGGCGCACCATATCGACCGCATTGGCGGCATCTCCAGTGGTTAGGGCTATCTCAACCAAAGGATGTTCGTTACGGAATCGGTCGAGTAACGCAGGTAAATGGCTATAGGCTGCGGTGACAGAGCAGTATAAATTGAGTCGGCCGCGTAGCAGATCTTGCTTGGGGTCGAGACGGTGTTTTAGTTTGCCCCAGTGGTCCAGTGTTTGTTCGGCGAAGTGGCGATATTCAATCCCCGCGCTCGTCAACGCCACGCTGCGATTGTCACGTTCAAATAACTTTGCACCGACTTCGTCTTCTAATCTTTGCATCGTGCGGCTCAGTGTCGACGGACTGACATGCATCTGCTGCGCAGTTTTAGCAAAGTGCAGGCTATTTGAAAGATGCAAATAGAGTTTTATTGTACGAATATCCATCAAAGCCGCCTATGTTACTAAATAACCTGTGTTGCAAAATATGCAATGTGATGTTTCGAATATATCATTTTAAGCAACGCTAGTCATCGGCTATAGTGATCTCAATCACGGCTTAGCCAAGGCGGTTAAGCAAGTTTTTTACGTCCTCATTCAAAGGTGGAACATCCGATGGCTAATTACTTTAACTCTCTGAATTTGCGTCAACAATTAGATCAGCTAGCGCAATGTCGCTTTATGGATCGCAGTGAATTTAGCCAAGGTTGTGACTACATCAAAGGCTGGAATATCGTTATTTTAGGTTGTGGTGCTCAAGGGCTTAACCAAGGTTTAAATATGCGTGATTCTGGTCTCAATATCTCTTTTGCACTGCGTCCACAGGCGATTGCAGAGAAGCGTGCTTCATATCAAAAAGCTACAGGCAACGGTTTCCGTGTCGGTACCTTTGAAGAGCTAATCCCTGATGCAGACTTAGTGTTAAACCTGACACCAGACAAGCAGCATACCGATGCGGTAAATAGCGTCATGCCTTTGATGAAAGAGGGGGCTGTATTGTCTTACTCTCACGGTTTCAATATCGTCGAAGAGGGAATGCAAGTTCGTCCCGATATTACCGTTATCATGGTGGCGCCTAAGTGTCCTGGCACTGAAGTACGTGAAGAGTATAAGCGTGGTTTCGGTGTGCCAACATTGATTGCCGTTCACCCTGAAAATGATCCAAAGGGTGATGGTTTCGAAGTCGCTAAAGCCTATGCGAGTGCTACAGGCGGTGACCGTGCAGGGGTATTGCACTCATCATTTATCGCCGAAGTGAAATCAGATCTGATGGGTGAGCAAACTATCCTTTGCGGCATGCTGCAAACCGGAGCCATCCTTGGTTATGAAAAGATGGTTGCTGACGGTATTGAGCCAGGTTATGCCGCTAAGTTGATTCAACAGGGTTGGGAAACGACCACAGAAGCACTTAAGCATGGTGGCATCACCCATATGATGGATCGTCTATCAAATCCTGCCAAGATCAAAGCGTTTGAAATGGCTGAAGAGCTTAAAGGTATCCTTGCACCGTTATTTGAGAAGCACATGGATGACATCATCAGCGGTGAGTTCTCTAAGACGATGATGCAAGATTGGGCTAATGATGACGCAAACCTGCTTAAGTGGCGCAGTGAGACCAATGAAACTGGTTTTGAAAATGCACCGCAGTGTGATGAAGCGATTGATGAGCAAGCCTATTTTGACAAAGGTATCTTCCTAGTTGCCATGATTAAGGCGGGTGTAGAGCTGGCGTTCGATACCATGGTATCAGCAGGCATCGTTGAAGAGTCGGCTTACTATGAGTCTCTGCATGAAACGCCACTTATCGCTAATACGATTGCGCGTAAGCGTTTGTATGAGATGAACGTAGTGATCTCTGACACTGCCGAATATGGTTGCTACTTATTCAACCACGCAGCGGTTCCTATGCTACGTGATTACGTTAATAACATGTCATCAGAGTACTTAGGTGGTGGACTACAAGACACTGGCAACGGTGTTGATAATCTACGCTTAATCGAAGTGAACGATGCTATTCGTCACACGTCAGTTGAGTATATTGGTGCCGAGCTTCGTGGTTACATGACCGAGATGAAGCGCATTGTCGAAGAAGCTTAACATATAATATCCATGCACTAAGCCCAGCATAATCCTGTGGGCTTAGTGACATAGAAACAAAGCTATGTGTCGTCGAGGATGATTGAACATAGAGAATAATTTGGTCCAATGAGTAGCAAGGTTATCAAAGCAAGCGTCGCTTCATGGCAGATTTTTGTTGAAGAGATTAACTGTTTCGAGAGATAGCCGCAGGTTTTGGTTGTGTTATTCACAGGCTTTGTGGTATTGATTAAAAGGTCTACAGAAATTGAGTACCGTAGACACCGAATTTAAGCAAACACACTGATTAGGAATTTCCAATACACCATGTTTAATCAAGCTGCCCTACTCATTATTGAGATTATTACCGTCGTGATTATTAGATCACAGCGGGGGCATCGCATGGCGCATCGAAAAACCTAATTAGGTTAAGATTGCAACAATAACCCCCGCTCCGAAAGGACCGGGGGTTTTTTGTTTTTAGCGGTTTGAACTGAACGCTTAACCCCGAAACAATGAAATGCAGGAAGTCACGAATGGAACAAGGGCAGAAGATTAGAGGCGCAGACGCCGTTATCAAGGTACTCGCCGCACACGGTGTTACCACAGTTTTTGGTTATCCGGGTGGTGCGATTATGCCCATCTACGATGCACTCTACGGCGCACCCGTTGAGCACCTGTTGAGTCGTCACGAGCAAGGGGCAGCTTTCGCGGCGGTTGGCTATGCTAGGGCGAGTGGTAAAACTGGTGTTTGTTTCGCGACCTCGGGCCCCGGAGCGACCAACCTAGTCACCTCGCTTGCCGATGCCTTACTCGATTCTGTTCCCTTAGTTGCCATTACTGGGCAAGTTTCCACTGCCGTTATCGGTACCGATGCGTTTCAAGAGATCGATGTGTTGGGCATGTCACTGTCGTGCACTAAGCACAGCTTTATGGTGACCGATGTCAATGAGCTTATTCCAACCCTGTATCGTGCCTTTGAGATCGCGGCCTCGGGTCGCCCAGGCCCGGTGCTGGTGGATATACCTAAAGATATTCAGATTGCGCTGCTCGATTACAAGACGCCGCTATTGGCGATTAGCCCCGAGCCTCAAGCATCTGAGCAACAAATCGAGGCTGCCAAAGCGTTGTTGAGTGAAGCCAAAAAGCCAATGCTCTATGTGGGCGGCGGTGTTGGGATGGCTGGTGCAGTTGATCAACTACGTGGCTTTATCGATGTTACTGGCGTGCCATCGGTCGCGACACTCAAAGGGTTGGGGAGTATCCCTCACGACGACGCTGGTTACTTGGGAATGCTTGGCATGCACGGCGGTAAAGCTGCCAACATTGCCGTGCAAGAGTGTGATTTATTGATTGTGGTTGGCGCACGTTTTGATGACCGAGTGACGGGACGTTTAGCCACATTTGCTGAACATGCCAAGGTTCTTCATCTTGATATCGATGTGGCGGAGTTGGGTAAATTACGTCGTCCTGATGTAGCGATTGCTGGCGACCTGCGTCAGATCTTACCGGCGATTGCACAGTCGCTTGAGATTGCCCCTTGGCAGGCAGAAGTTGCTAGTCTTAAAGCCAACCACCAATGGAACTATGAGCGTCCTGGTGAGCTAATTTTCGCCCCTAAGATGCTTAACCGTTTGGCTAATAAACTCCCTGAAGACAGTGTTATCGCTTGTGATGTGGGTCAGCACCAGATGTGGGTAGCGCAACATATGTGGTTTAGGCGTCCAGAAGATCACTTGTCTAGTGCAGGCTTGGGCACCATGGGGTTTGGTTTGCCAGCCGCGATTGGCGCTAAAGTCGCCCGTCCTGACGCCTGTGTAGTCGCGGTGTCAGGTGATGGCTCATTTATGATGAATGTCCAAGAGTTAACCACTATCAAACGTCGCCAAATACCGTTAAAAATCTTGCTTATTGATAACCAGAAACTGGGCATGGTTAAGCAGTGGCAGCAACTGTTTTTCGAAGAGCGATTTAGTGAAACCGACCTGTCAGATAACCCTGATTTTGTCACCATGGCATCGGCGTTCGATATTCCTGGTCGCACGATTACTCAAGGCGATGAAGTTGAGCAAGCATTAGATGAGATGTTAAATGCAACAGGGCCATTTTTACTGCATGTGAGAATTGATGATGCTCATAACGTGTGGCCACTGGTACCGCCCGGTGCTTGCAACCGAGACATGATGGATGAGATGGAGAAGCAGACATGATCTATAACTTAGCCCTAACCCTAGTACAGCAACCCGAGGTATTGGAACGGGTACTGCGAGTGACTCGCCATCGTGGTTTTAAGATCACTGAACTCGGTATGCAGCTTGACGCCAACGGTGACACAAAGTTGGATATGGTGGTTGAGAGTGAGCGCGCATTAGAGCAGCTTAGTCACCAGCTCAATAAACTAATCGATGTAACAGAATGCAAAGTCGTATCGACTAAGCAGCTAACCCAAACCGCAAACGCATAAATGCTTAGAAGATAGGTGACAAATTATGGCCGCGAAAACTGCAGAATTTATTTGGTTCAATGGTGAAATCATGCCTTGGGGTGACGCCAAGGTGCACGTGATGTCTCATGCGCTGCACTATGGGACATCAGTGTTTGAAGGTATTAGAGTCTATGATACTCATCTAGGACCTGCGGGTTTCAGGCTCACTGAGCATGTACAACGCCTGTATGATTCGGCCAAAATTTACCGCATGCCTATCCCTTACTGTTTTGATGACACCATGCAAGCGTGTCGTGATGCAGTATTGAGTAATAAGCTTAACAGTGCCTATATTCGTCCATTGGCTTTTTACGGCGATGTGGGCATGGGGATCACGCCACCTAAAGATGCACAATGCGACCTACTGGTGGCGGCATTTCCATGGGGAGCCTATTTAGGTGAAGAAAGCATGGAGCGAGGTGTTGATGTGGCGGTAACGTCATGGAATCGCCTAGCGCCGAACACCATCCCAACGGGTGCGAAAGCAGGTGGTAACTACCTATCTTCATTGCAAATTTCGACCGAAGCAAAACGTAATGGTTTCGATGAAGGGATAGCGTTAGACGTTAACGGATTGGTCAGTGAAGCTGCTGGTGCTAACCTGTTTGTCATCAAGAAAAATAAACTTTATACCCCGCCAGCCACAGCGGCTATTTTAATGGGGATCACCCGCGATACCATCATTACGCTTGCCAGAGATAGCGGCTATGAGGTGGTTGAAGAGGCGATGTCACGTGAGTTTTTATACTTAGCCGATGAGATATTTATGACAGGCACCGCTGCTGAGCTAGTACCAGTTCGTAGTGTCGATCGCATCGAAGTGGGCGCAGGCAAGCGTGGCCCAATTACCAAGGCTATTCAGCAACGTTTCTTCGGCCTGTTTAATGGTGAGACCGAAGATAAATGGGGTTGGTTAGAACCGCTATAAATCTGCGTGGATTTATCCCTCGTTTGATAGATATTTAAGATAAGATGACTCAAAGCCTGATAACTCCTTAGGGGTTATTGAGGACTCAAATTTCAAAGCTAGGCGATCTGATGTCGCCTAACGATAAAAAGGAAGCAGTATCATGGCAAAATTACGTTCAGCTACCAGTACCGAAGGTCGCAATATGGCTGGTGCTCGTGCACTTTGGCGAGCAACAGGTGTAAAAGATAACGATTTTGGTAAGCCGATTATTGCCATTGCTAACTCCTTTACCCAATTTGTACCAGGTCATGTGCACCTGAAAGATATGGGGTCGTTAGTGGCGGGTGCGATTGAAGAAGCGGGCGGTATTGCAAAAGAGTTTAATACGATTGCCGTTGATGATGGTATCGCCATGGGGCACGGCGGCATGCTCTATAGCTTGCCGTCACGTGAGTTGATCGCCGATAGCGTAGAGTACATGGTTAATGCCCACTGCGCCGATGCGTTAGTGTGTATCTCTAACTGCGATAAAATCACCCCTGGTATGTTGATGGCGGCGTTGCGTCTCAATATTCCTGTAGTGTTTGTATCGGGCGGGCCGATGGAAGCGGGTAAGACTAAGCTATCAGATAAGATTATTAAGCTGGACTTGGTTGATGCCATGGTTGCCGCTGCTGATGACCGTATCTCTGATGAAGACAGCGAAAAAATTGAGCGTAGTGCATGTCCAACTTGTGGTTCATGTTCGGGGATGTTTACTGCTAACTCGATGAACTGCTTAACCGAAGCCCTAGGGTTGTCGCTGCCGGGTAACGGATCTATGTTGGCAACTCATGCCGATCGCCGAGAGCTGTTTTTAGAGGCGGGTCGCCGAGTGATGGATCTTGCCACACGTTACTACAAGCATGATGATGAGTCTGCATTGCCGCGTAACATAGCTAATTTTAAGGCGTTTGAGAATGCCATGGCATTGGATATCGCCATGGGTGGTTCATCGAATACCGTATTGCATCTACTGGCCGCAGCCCAAGAGGGCGACGTCGATTTCACTATGGCTGATATCGATCGCATGTCACGTCAAGTCCCCCATTTATGTAAAGTTGCGCCATCTACGCCTAAATATCACATGGAGGACGTGCATCGCGCTGGCGGTGTCATGGGTATTTTAGGTGAGCTTGACCGCGCGGGTTTATTGCATACCGATGTGAGCCATGTCGCAGGTGACAATCTTAAAGCGGTATTGGCTAAATATGATATTGCCCAAAGCAGTGACGAGGCGGTGCACAAGTTTTTCTCAGCAGGGCCTGCAGGCATTCCAACCACTAAAGCCTTTAGTCAGGCCTGTCGCTGGCCAAGTGTCGATGTCGACCGTAAAGAGGGCTGTATTCGTACTCGTGAGTTTGCCTTTAGCCAAGAGGGCGGGCTAGCCGTTTTGTCGGGCAACATTGCTCTAGATGGTTGCATCGTCAAAACCGCTGGCGTAGATGAAGCCAACCATACCTTTGTGGGCAGTGCTAGAGTCTATGAAAGCCAAGATGACGCCGTTGCAGGCATCTTAGGCGGCGAAGTCGTTGCGGGCGATGTGGTAGTGATTCGCTATGAAGGCCCTAAAGGTGGCCCAGGCATGCAAGAGATGCTTTATCCAACGAGCTATTTGAAGTCAAAGGGGTTAGGCGCAGCGTGTGCATTAATTACCGATGGACGATTTTCTGGCGGTACGTCGGGGCTTTCTATTGGTCATGTCTCGCCAGAGGCCGCAGCTGGCGGCACTATTGGTTTAGTTGAAACTGGGGACCGAATCGAAATCGATATTCCTGCACGTTCAATTAAGCTTGCTGTAAGTGAGATAGAGCTAGCCAGCCGCCGCGCAGAGATGGAAGGGCGTGGTAAGCAGGCCTGGAAGCCGAAAAGTCGACAGCGCGCGGTATCGCTTGCGCTTAAAGCCTACGCGATGCTTGCGACCAGTGCCGATAAAGGCGCTGTGCGAGATGTTAGTAAGCTGGAGGATTAATATGTTGGCATTAGCCTCACAATCTCAGTTAGATCTGGCGCACTATTATCTGCAGAAGATATTGCTATCTTCTGTCTATGATGTGGCCAAGGTTACCCCACTGTCTAGCTTAAATAAGTTGTCGGCGCGCTTGGGGTGTCAGGTGTTTCTAAAGCGTGAAGATATGCAACCTGTGCACTCATTTAAGCTACGCGGCGCCTATAACCGAATTGCGGAGCTCAGTACCGAAGAGTGTGAACGCGGTGTGGTGTGTGCGTCAGCGGGTAATCATGCTCAAGGTGTGGCGATGTCAGCATCGGCGCGCGGTATCAGTGCAGTGATTGTGATGCCAGAAACCACGCCTGATATTAAAGTTGATGCGGTGCGCAGGCTAGGCGGCAATGTGCTGTTGCATGGTCAATCCTTTGATATGGCTAACGAGCATGCCCAACAATTGGCCAAGACTGAAGGGCGTGTGTACGTGGCACCGTTTGATGATGAAGCTGTGATTGCGGGACAAGGCACGGTAGCGCAAGAGATGTTACAGCAGCAGCGTGATCTCGAAGTGGTCTTTGTGCCTGTTGGTGGTGGTGGCTTGATTGCAGGCATTGCAGCCTACTACAAAGCGGTGATGCCACAGGTCAAAATTATCGGAGTTGAGCCAGAAGATTCTGCTTGTCTTAAGGCCGCGCTGGCGGCCGATGAGCGGGTAGTATTGCCGCAAGTTGGGCTCTTTGCCGATGGTGTTGCCGTAAAGCAGATTGGCGCAGAGCCCTTTAGGTTGGCTCGCGAATATGTTGATGATGTGGTGACCGTCACCTCTGACGAAATTTGCGCTGCAGTGAAAGATATTTTTGAAGACACCCGGGCCATTGCCGAACCTGCGGGAGCGTTATCACTGGCCGGTTTAAAGAAGTATATTGGTGATTCAGGTAAAGGGCAGAAGGTGGCAGCCATCTTGAGCGGGGCTAACGTCAACTTCCACAGCTTACGTTATGTGTCGGAACGTTGTGAATTGGGCGAGCAAAAAGAAGCGATTTTGGCAGTTAAAGTCCCTGAGCGTCCAGGTATCTTTTTACGCTTTTGCGAGCTCTTAGAGAAGCGCGCTATGACCGAGTTTAACTATCGCTTCTCTAGTCGCGATAAAGCGGTGGTGTTTGCGGGTATTCGTTTATCTAATGGTCAGGTTGAACTTGATGAGATCATCGCTAACTTAGAAAATGATGGCTTTGAAGTGCAAGATCTCTCTCATGATGAAACTGCCAAATTGCATGTGCGTTATATGGTGGGAGGTCATCCGCCAGAGGCGCTTGAGGAACGTTTGTTTAGTTTTGAGTTTCCCGAACATCCCGGGGCCTTGTTTAAGTTTTTAACCACGTTACAGAGCAAATGGAATATCAGTCTATTCCATTATCGTAATCATGGTGCCGCCTATGGTCGGGTATTGGCTGGATTTGAGGTACCTGAAAGTGACAGTATCGCCTTTCAGCAGTTTTTAACAGAACTCGGCTTTGTCTATCAGGAAGAGACTCAAAGTCCTGCTTATAAACTGTTTTTGGATAACCGCGATTAATGGCTATTTTTATGGCCGGCGGCTACAAACTTTAACGGTTAAAGGGGCGCAGTAGCGCCTTTTTTTATGTTATCTTGCAATGCACTAAGACTAATAAGATGCCAATCATGGCACTACAATAACTGTTAATACGTAGGGAGATAACCTAACGCCTGAGCGGACGTTATCTGATAACACGACAGTTAGCCTTAACCCTAACTTTTTAAGCCACGGCTTTAAAGAGGAAACAAGATGTTAGCAGCACCTAAAGTAAACGCGTTTAATCCCCCACGTAGAACATTGATGGGTCCAGGCCCGTCAGATGTGTACCCCGAAGTATTGGCAGCCCAAGCTCGCCCGACTATTGGACACTTAGATCCCCTTTTTGTCGGCATGATGGATGAGCTTAAGTCGCTTATTCAGTACGCCTTCCAAACTGAAAATGCTATGACGCTTGCGGTATCTGCCCCAGGCAGTGCTGGTATGGAGACCTGCTTTGTTAATTTGGTCGAACCCGGCGAGAAAGTCATTGTGTGTCGCAATGGTGTTTTTGGGGAGCGGATGCGCCAAAACGTTGAACGTGTCGGCGCGATTGCCGTTGTGGTTGACAATGAATGGGGCGAGCCCGTTTCTGTGAGTGATGTTGAAGCCGCTTTAAACGCCAACCCAGATGCGAAATTCCTGGCTTTTGTCCATGCTGAAACTTCAACCGGTGCGCTATCAGATGCCAAACGCCTCTGTGCGCTGGCCAAGCAGCATGATTGTCTCTCTATCGTTGATGCGGTGACCTCATTAGGTGGGGTTGAGCTGCGAGTCGATGAGTGGGGTATCGATGCGATTTACTCAGGTAGTCAAAAGTGTCTCTCCTGCGTACCAGGCTTATCGCCCGTTTCGTTCTCACCAGCGGCGGTCGAGAAACTTAAAGCCCGTAAAACACAGGTACAGAGTTGGTTTTTAGATCAAAGCTTAGTGATGGGCTATTGGAGTGGCGATCAAAGTGCGGGTGGTAAGCGCAGTTATCATCATACCGCGCCTGTGAATGCACTGTATGCGCTTCATGAGTCGCTTCGTCTACTTGCCCAAGAGGGGCTTGAAAATGCGTGGATGCGTCATCAGAGCATGCATCAAGTCTTGCGCGATGGACTCGAGTCATTAGGGCTTAAGTTTGTTGTTGAAGAGCAATCTCGTTTGCCGCAACTCAACGCCGTGTATATTCCTGAAGGGATTGATGATGCCTTAGTGCGTAAGCAATTACTGGAGAACTATAATCTAGAGATAGGCGCGGGATTGGGGGCATTGGCTGGTAAAGCATGGCGTATCGGTTTAATGGGCTTCGGGGCAAGACGTGAAAATGTTGCTCTGTGCCTCAGAGCCTTACAAGAGGTACTTAGCTAATCACTCACAAACAGAAGGGGAACTTAGCTTCCCCTTTTTAGTGACGGATCACTCGCGCCGAGCTATCTAATCTATTGTCATGCCAAAGGAGATTAGCGACACGGTTGAGACCACCGTGACCAGCGAGAATATCGTCCCCAAAATTGCAAATATCTTCTTACGCTGTTTCTGGCATAGCCCCGCTATACCTAACCCTGTGGCGATCAGTGCGGTACCGATAAAAGCAAATAGCAGTAACCCCACTACGATAGCTTCTATAGATTCTTCATTCATGCCGCCAGGAGTGGTGGCTTCGAGTACACCTGCGACAATTAATAAGCCAAAGGTGAGCACTAACGAAACGATGCTTAATACCAATCAGTATAAAGATGTGATCGCTCAGCGAGAAGTTAGCGCTTATGAGGCAAGGCAGCGAGTGAAGAGCATAGTTGTTCTACGGTCAAACTCGTTAACACTGAATCGAAAGCGCTAAAACTCGCCTGTTAGGCGTGTTTTTGGCTGCCTACTTCTGCGTTGAACGGCCTCACAAGGGAACAACCATTCCGTCGCCCATTCGTCTTGAATTAGTTGCCAAAAAACACGCTGAGTAGATCACTTTCTTATACTAATTGGTATAATACAAATGAAGTAATACCAAGCCCTGAATGTTTGGCTTCAATAGCTGGGGTTGCTGACGTTGTTGAGTTTGCTGGTGTGAGTGTAGCTTCCATGCGCTGTCCTTGCTACTGTGGTCAAATCAGTGAAAATAGTTCGACTGACTTTATTTGGATTAAAAATACGCTTCGTAAGAAACCACTTCAACAAAAACATTATCGATAGCAATAGATGCTAGGCGCCCAATTGATGTCCTTATTTTTTATAATGATGAGTTTGAGAGGAGTTAGATCGGGATTTAGTTGGGCTTTAGCAAGATGCCAAAAAGTGAAAGTGACTTTTCACGAGTCGTAGATAACTAACCAGTTTAATGGCTATGAAATAGAGAGAAGGCACCGAGAGGTGCCTTCTCTATTGCTAAACCTTAATAATTCAGGCAAACCGCAGGCGGCAGTGGCGTGTCATCTTCTACCATTAATGCTGGAAACTGGTTGGTGATCTCAGTGTAGGTTTCAGGGTATTTCAAACGTACCAGTGACATTAAACGTTGATGATGCGGATGGATATTGGGTTCAAGTAGCATTAGCAAGGATAAGTACTCCAATAGATGCTCAGGCTTAAATTGGTAATGGCTGGTATCTAGTAACAGGTAAAGCGGATCTCGTCCATTAGCTTTAACTGGGTAGCTAATATGCTGATTAACCAAATGGTTGAGCAGTGGGAGATCGTGTTCAAGTATCGCAATATCTAACCAACTTTTACCCGCATAATCTAGTTTGTCTATGTCCAAACCTTGGTTGATAAGAGAAATGGTTTTGCTACGCGCAACTTGGTACAAAGTGTCGTAGTCGAAAGTCTCTTGACGTAATTCGCTCAGTTGTAATAGCGTGAAATACTCAGGGTTGTAACCTAATAGCTGATAGAAAAACCAACGATTTACCGCCTCTTCTAACTGCGCGTTCTCAACCATTTCAATGGCTTCATTTATCTGACGCTTAGCCGCCAGCCCATATACCGTGCTGCTTAAGCTGTTATCGCCGCCTTGCCAGCTGGGGAGGTGTTGCTGCTGTCGATAGGCAAAGCAATCGGCTAATGCAGGATCAATGTGATGTAAATTTGTGGCGGTGACCTCATGCCCCTCTTTGATTAGTTTATTGCTAAAGTAATCAAGATTATGTGGCTGCCATTGAGTATCGACCTTTTTAACCAGCGATCGGCAACTTGCCACCATTTCAGGTGTGGCACTGTTTGTATTTAGCGTTGCAAAATTGGCGTTAAGTTCCGCTAAAAATGGGGAGTGAGCATCGAATACTAAGGTAGCCTTTGGGGCTATTTCGGTGAGTGTGAGGCCATACATCTGCTGTAAATGTGTTATTTGTTGTGCATCGAAACGGTAAATATGACGAGGAAAGAAACCTAAGGCCTTTTGTTTCGACAGAATGCTAAAGTTGGCAGTGCTATTTACCCCGTGAAGCGCTTTAATTATGTTGGCTTGTTTTGCAATTAACTCATCTTCTAAAGGGGTATCCATGCGGAAATAGTAATCTAGACGGGCAAGGGCATACTCCATGGTTGTGCCAAGGTAGGCATCGTCACTGAGCACGCTGTTTTTTGCCAGTAGAGCTGTGACGATTTGCTCTCTGCCATAGTAGGCTGCGGTATCGATAAGGCGTAGCGTTTCGCCAAAGCCGATAAGCGCGTCAGTATCATCTATTTGTTTAACGGCTAGTAACAACAGCGGCTCATCTAGTGAATCTTGTTTCAGTAACCAATCAACATCCTCAATGGTGAGTTTTACTTCTTTAATCAGGGCTAGCGCGTCAGCTTGGCTGAGTGATGCAATATTATCTATTTGAGGTTGAGGAATACTTCTCTCGACTCGAACAAAAGTAGGTAAGTCAGGTGCTAAGGCTTTTACTTTCTCTGTTAGATTTTGATTCTGCTGTTTAAGTTTCGAGTTCTTTTTGAGCTGTTCAGCTCGCCAACTCGCAGCGAAGTTTGAGTTTAAAAAGTGATCGATAGCCAAGGTGATATCATCGATAGAATACCCCTTGTCTAACCATTGAGCCCATTCGATCTTTCTAGCCCAATTCCATCGTGTTTCTTTGTTAGATTCGATAAGTAACTTACAGCTTTGATAATCCTTAGGCGCGTTAACCTCTGGTTGAGCGGATTCACTATCGAGAGTGACGGGTGATGAGAGGGGTGGGTTTGTGTTTATGCTGTCATTTAACGGCGACGAGCTAGTAGATGGGGTTTGGTTAAACCAAAATAGCACAGCTATACAGACGACTACGGCGACAATGACCTTCTTCATTTAGTTTCAATCCTTAAAACTAGAATACAATTATAGTTATGTTTTATATGGGAATAGTAGCATTAGTGTTCGTCATAGTATAGCTGCGATAACAGGCAAGCTTACGCTTGCCTGTTGAGGGTAATGGAAAACTAACCTGAGATCAGTTGCACTATGATAAGAATGATTAAGACAGGGCAAACAAATTTTACGTAAACAGGCCAAATCTTCCAAAAAAGACCATCGGCATTGGCACCATCTTGTGCGCGAATAGCGGTAATCAGGCTGTTTCTGTTCCATACCCAGCCCAGATAGATGGCGATACCTAGGGCAATAAGAGGTTGGGCGCGTTCAGTGGTGGCGGTGATCATAAAGCCAAACAGCAGCTCAAAGTTTAACACCATAATAATAGACAGCAGCGTGATCACTCCTGCCACTAAATAGGTGGCGCGGTGGCGTTCTATGTTGGCTTTCTCAACAATGTAGCTGGTCGGTACTTCGACAATCGATATTGCAGATGTTAAGCCCGCAATGGTCATTAGTATGAAAAAGATGATAGCAATCAGCGGCCCTAGGACCCCCCCTAAGGTGTCAAACAGGGCTGGTAATACCGTGAATACCAGCGTGTCGGCATTTAATAAGCTGCCGTCGGCGCTGAAGATCTGCACGCCATTATGCTGTGCCACATACATGGCTGGGATGATCATTAACGCTGCAAGAAAGGCCACACTCGTATCCGTTAAGGTGACGTAAGCGGTGAGGGTAGCAATGTTTTCCTGCTTGTTAAGGTAAGCGCCGTATACCATCATCGCGCCAGTTCCAATGGTCAATGAAAAGAAGGTTTGCCCTAGTGCGCCGACTAACACCTCGGTTTCCCAAATTCGGCTAAAATCAGGGACCAATAGCGCAGTTAACCCTTCAGACGCGCCGGGTAGCGTAAGAATATAACCAACGCCTATTACCAATATCAACAGCAGTAATGGCATGAGTCGTTTAGACCAGCGCTCAATTCCTTGTTGCACACCTTGGCGAATGACCAGAACAACCATCAAGGTGAAGATAAGAGTGAATAACAGATTTCGTTCAACCGAGAAGGCCATTAACCAGTTTGCCATTGGTTCAAAGCCCGAAAGCTGGGCAATGGGCGCAATAGCAAAGCTGACAAACCAGCCTGATAGAATCATATAAAAAGTGCAGATTAAGCTGGCGGTGATAATAGAGGCAAAGCCAATAAGCTTACCGACTTGGCGGCTGAATGTTGAGCGTCCAATATTCGCCATGGCGTCTGCGGGGTTAGTTTGGCCGTGACGACCAATCATTAACTCTGCAACCAGCATGGGGTAGCCGAGGATAAGAATGAGCACCAGATAAACCAGTAGAAATGCACCGCCGCCATGGGTTGCTGCTTGCGTTGGAAACCCCCAAATATTGCCGACACCGACGGCACTACCTGCTGCGGCCATGATGAAGCCAATTCTTGAACTAAAATGGCTGGAATCGTTTGAACTCATCGTGCTCTCCCCTGCAAAAGAGGGCGAATCATAGACCTTTATTCTAGCGGGTCAATAGTAAAGTTCTGCCGGTTTTAGGCTCTTTGTTGGCGAGTATTTCTGTATTTTTGCCTGTTTGTGGATAATTATTGCTAATAAATATTATATCTTGAGATTTACTTGCTTTGTGGTTTGAGTGGGGACGGTTAGCGCGATCTGATTGCGCCAGAAAATAAAACCCAATCTGTGCAAAAGATCGGTTTTATTGCCTGACACTAATGAGGTGTTGGGCTTGTGGCTAGGATTTTGGTAATGGAATTGCGGTTTGGTTTTTCACCTGTTTCAGTACAAAGCTTGAACGAATACCGGCAATATCTTGCTGGGTGGTGAGCTTCTCTAATAGAAAGCGCTTAAAGGCTTCCATGTCGCACACCAGCACTTTTAGCTGATAATCGGCATCACTACCTGTGAGTAAACAGCATTCAAGTACTTCATCGTAGCTGCTCATTGCTAGCTCAAATGCATCGAGTATTGCTTGGCTGTGCTTCTCTAAGCGGACCTGGATATAGGCGGTGAGCTGCAGATCAAAGTGCTTTGGGTTAAGCAGTGTGGCATAACCTGCAATAAAGCCGGCCTCTTCAAGCGCTTTAACCCTGCGTGAGCAGGGCGACGCCGATAACCCTACAAGCGAGGCTAACTCTTGATTGGCTAAACGACCATGTTGCTGAAGCAACGCCAGTATTTTCAAGTCGATATCATCTAGCTGCAGGGTCATATTAAGTACTCTATGGCGTGGTTAATGGTTTTGTATTGGTGAGCGTTGCGATTAAGGTGGCAAGGCGAGGCCAGCATCGATTCATCCCCCAAATACAGGCTAAACCTATAAGACCGCCGATAACCGTCGAGGCCAGCACGTCTTGTGACCAGTGCATTCCTAGCAGCATGCGGCTAAAGCCCATACCTAAGCTCCACAAACATAATAGAGATGGTAATAGATATTGGCCGCTAAGCAATAGGAAGTAGCTCATTACCATAGATAAGGTCACGGCAAATAGCGTATGCCCAGAGGGGAAAGCGAAGCCGACTTCATTCCGCCAATGACTGGCGATAAGAGGCGATAATTGCAAATTATGGGGGTCAGTGGTGAATTGATTGACGGCATGGTTGATAACAGGTTTGCGTTGCGCTGGGGCTAGTTGATAAAACTCGTTAATATTGAGCAGTTGTTGCTGATGCAGTAATTGGGCATTGGGCCTAGGTTCGCTGAAGTACGGCTTTAGAAACTGGTTGAGCGCTAAGGTCGACACCATACTAATAGAGACCGTGATAAACAGTGGCAGAAAGTGGGCTTTGGATATTTGTCTAAAGCACAAACCGAGCAAGACTAAGACGGTAAGTACGCCAAATGGCGCTGTGCCAGAAGAGGTCAACCAATAGAGGCCTTCTGCCTGGGATGAATTAAGTGAGATGAGTGGAAACATGGCTGTGTGAGTTAGCAGTAGTATGGCTGGCACACTGATAAGCAACATCCACCCAAGTAACAGATAGATTTTTCGGCGTAATGAAAGTGTCAAAGAGAGGCCTCACAAAAAACAGCAAGGCTAACCTGTCCATGTTGGGCTGGCTAGCCTTAGCGACATAAACTGAGATTAATTTTGCTTCATCTCTACAAGGTCTTCTGGGCTATGTCGGGTGATATACATCAAAATTCCCAGCACCACGACTAATAAACCTGTGCCCATCAATAGTGCATAATCTTCGAGTTTTAGAATGGAGTAAAGCACACTATAGAGGGCGATGAGCATGGCCGCCATTATTCCTCCTCGTTTGGCGCTGCGAGTGACGCTGCCAATATAGATTGAAACCGAAAATAGCGGCATAGCGGCGGCTATCAGATAGGCATAGCCAAATCTAATATGTTCTGAGAGTGACAACAGCACAAGGTAGAATAGCGTCATGGCACTGGCGACCAATAGATATTGAATGGTAGATAGCGACTGTGCTTGGCCCAACTCAAAAATCAGCAACATGATGCTAGTGAGGATGATGAAAAGCAGGCCATACTTTACTGCTCGCTCAATTTTTCCGTAGTGAGTCACTGGCTCAAATAGTGTGGTGTGGGCGTTGACCTCGCGTAAGTTGATTTGATTGTTTTTACTAAAGCGCTGCGGATAGTTACGGGTTAAATGACTCACATTCCATGTTGCGCTAAATCCATTACTGTCGATTTCGCGAGCCATGGGAAGTAGACCACTAAAGCTAGGGTGGGGCCAATCGGCATTAAGGTTAATTGTGGTTTGTTGGCCTGTAGGCAGCACACTCAGCCCCTGAGAGCCTCGTAGATTGATAGTGAAAGCCAGATTTAATTGCTTTGTGCTTTCGGGTAAGTTAATTGCTTGATGAAAGCCTCTATCAAGGCCTGATAGCTGGCCAAGTCCGGTACCCGGCATCAGCGTATTACTTTGCTCAATCGGCTGTTGAGCCCCACCGCTGCTTGGGGGGAGTTGTGGTTTAAATAGGTCGATACTGTCGATAGCTTGATTTGCTGAGATACCAAATACCAGTCGTGCACGCTCAGGATACGTATTGACGATATTTGGTAGGTCAATCTTGCCGATATCGAAGTTAGCAGAACCCGATAGGGTGGCGTTATATACCAAAGATTGAAAAATTCCTCGAGAGAGAAAGTCATGTTTAAGACTGATATCAAGGTTGAGATCTGTGGGCAAAATAATAAATTCACTATCGAGGGTATGCCGTGTTTTAGTGAGCTGACCCTGCTCATTAAAGCTTTCTTGAATCATCTCATAGGTATAGGGGAGCACAAGCGCTGGGCCTGCAATCTCTTGTTGTTCCCCCCATGATTGGCCAATTTCCGCCACCACTTGATGATAAAGCTGTTGTCTGTCAAAGGTCATATCCATGACTAACCCTAGGGGAATGAGTGAGCCTAGGGTTAGCAGTGCGATGAACAGTATTTTTTGGCTTAACGGACTATGACTCAGTCCAATGCGGTTTAACATATAAATTCCCTCTTATACCGATCGGTATCTAGCGTTATGGTGTTTGGCTATATTTAATCAGGTTAAAAGGAGATAAGGGGGGCAGACTGATGATCAATGGTGGCGAAAAAGAGGCAATAAAAAAGAGCGCATTGCGCTCTTTTTTAAATCAGTAAGGAGCTTATTCTTGCTTAAGCTTCGCTTCTAAAGCATCAACTTGTGCTTGCAGGGCTTCTAGCTTTTCGCGGGTTTTTAACAGCACATGTTGCTGCACATCAAACTCTTCACGGGAAACAACATCAAGTTTCATCAACTGATTTTGTAATATCTGCTTGCTCTTGTCTTCAAACTCGCCGGCAAATTGCTTTAGGCCGCTAGGTAGGTTGTCGCTAAGTTGCTTGGCAACTTCTTCGATCTTCTTTGGATTAATCATTGTCTAAGTCTGCTCTTGGCCATCAAGTATGTATGGTTGAGAATTGTACCTGAGCTAGCTGGGATTAGAAATAAAAAGGCCTAGCTATACTAGGCCTTTTGTGACTTTCGCGATAGCTACCCCTTATCTGGCTGGGCGAATTCTTCATCAAACACTGGTAAAGGTTCGTGCTTCTCTGCCAGATAGACATAGATAACCGGCAAGACAAACAGGGTAAATAGTGTACCGATAGCTAAGCCTGATACGATCACTAAACCAATATTAAAGCGTGCCACAGCCCCCGCGCCAACGGCAAATAGGAGTGGAATCAAACCTGCAATCATGGCCGCCGTTGTCATCAAGATAGGGCGCAGACGAATTGTAGCTGCCAGCTTAATGGCATCAAGCTTACTCAAGCCGTTATGAAGCTGCTCCTCTTTTGCCACTTCACACATCAAAATCCCGTGTTTGGTGATGAGCCCCACTAGGGTAATAAGCCCAACTTGGGTATAGATGTTCATCGACGATAGGCCAAAAATATGAGTCCAGCCCAGCGCGATTAGTGCACCACTGATGGCCAACGGTACTGATACTAAGATAACCAGTGGGTCTCTCACGCTTTCAAATTGACTGGCGAGCACTAAGAAGATGATCGCGAGTGCCAGGCCAAAGGTGGCAAACAGCGCCGAACCTTCGGTAACATATTGACGAGCTTCACCAAGAAAATCATAGCTATAACCCTTAGGCAGGTCATTGTCGCCAATGTTCTTTAAGAAGTCGATGGCATCGCCAATGGCCACACCTGGGGTGGCGACACCGCCAACGGTTAGCGCATTCATCTGGTTAAAGTGCGGCAGCGACCTTGGTTGCGAGACCATCTCGATATCGACCAAACTCGATAGCGGAATCGACTTACCATCGGCGGCGGTGAGGTAGTATCCCGCTAGTGATTCTGGGTTGGCGCGATACTGACGTTCAACTTGGGGGATCACTTCATAAGAGCGACCATCTAAGTTGATGCGGTTAACGTAGCCATCACTCATCATAGTGGTGAGCGTCATACCAATATCTTGCATGGTAATGCCATAGCTCCCTGCTAAATCCCTTTTTATGTGGATTTTCATGGTGCCAGAGTCAAATTTTAAGTTGATCTCTGAGTAGACGAATAACGGACTTTTCTGCACTTTTTCAAGCACGCTGGAGCCAATTTGAAACAGGCTTTCAAATGAGTTCGATGTAGTGATCACAAACTGGATGGGTAAGCCGCCTGACGCGCCAGGTAGCTCAGGCATTTGGAAGGTGGTCACTGCCATACCAGGTACTTGTTTTACCTCTTCAGCAAACATTTTCTGTACCTGTTTTTGACTCATATCGCGCTCACTCCAAGGGACTAATGGTGCAATACCAAATGCTTGATTGGAATTAGGCACACCCACAAAGGCAAGTGATGCCGCCGCTTCAGCATGGGAGCTGATGATGTCTGTCACCTCAGCCATATTGGCTTGGATATAGTCGAGGTTAGCGGTAGAGGGCGCAGTGCCCATCATCATGACCACGCCTTTATCTTCATTGGGTGCCAGTTCAGATGGAATGAACTTGAACATGATAGGCAGTGAAACAAACACAATCACAGCAAAAGCGATAATAACCGGACGACGTTGCATCACCGCGTCAAGCATTTTGCTGTAACGCTGTGTCATATTATCTAAGAAGCTCTCAACCCCCGCCTCGAAACGATTAGGTGCAGCATGAGGCTTAAGGATCTTAGAACACATCATTGGCGATAGGGTGAGTGCGACGATCCCTGAAATAAATACCGCGCCAGCAAGGGTTAAAGCAAACTCCTTAAATAGCGAACCTGTGATCCCCCCCATGAGGGCAATTGGTGCATACACGGCGGCGAGTGTGATGGTCATGGATATCACCGGAACGGCAATTTCACGGGTGCCTATGATGGCTGCTCTAAATGGGGTTTCTCCAAGCTTGATATGCCTGTCGACATTTTCGACCACCACAATGGCATCATCGACCACCAAGCCAATGGCCAATACCATTGCCAGTAGGGTCATTAAGTTAAGGGTAAATCCAAAGAGCTGCATGATCACAGCAACGCCAATAAGGGATAATGGAATGGTCACAATAGGAATGACGACCGCGCGCAATGAGCCTAGAAACAGGGTGATCACCACAATCACAATCAACGCTGCCTCACCAATGGTTTTAATCACCTCTTGAATCGATTCATCGATAGCTAAAGAGGAGTCATAAAGAATACGCACCTTCATTGACGCTGGCAGGTTACGTTCTATGTCAGGCATTAGTTCGCGAGCATCGGCAGCAACCACTAGCGGGTTAGCCGTTGGGGTGACATCTAGCCCAACGACAACGGCTTCCTGTCCGTCGGCCAACGCGCGATAGATATCGTGACTTTTCTCTAGGCTAACATCGGCAATATCACCTAAGCGGATCACTAAGCCCTCTTTACTGCCGACAACTAGACGTTTTAGTTCATCGACAGTAGCCACTTGGGTGTCGGCGGTACCGTTAAACAGGGTAAATACCCCATTAGCCTGACCTACCGCAGATTGGTAGTTGTTGGCTTGCAGTACTTGCATGACATCTGTCGAGGAGAGGTTAAAAGCACCCATACGAGCGGGATCTAACCATATTCGCATCGCATACTTGATGCCGCCATAAAGATTAACCTTGGCGACGCCATCAATGGTAAATAGTTGAGGCTTTACCACACGTTCAAGGTAGTCGGTGATCTGACTGGAGTTGATCTCATCACTATAAAAAGAGATATACAGGACAGAGGTTTGTGATCCTGTAGACATCTCAACGGTGGGGTCTTCCGCCTCTTTAGGTAGTTGGGATCTTACTGAGTTCACCTTAGCGAGAATATCGGCGAGTGCACCGTTAGGATCTGTGTTGAGCTTCATGTAAACCGTGATCTTTGAGCTACCTAGAAAGCTGTCAGAGGTCATAAAGTCGACGTTGTCTGCTTGGGCTAATGCTTGTTCAAGGGGCTGAGTAATAAACCCCTGAATGAGATTGGCATCTGCGCCATAATAGCTGGTGGATACGGTGACAACCGTATTGGTCATCTCTGGGTATTCACGTACCTGCATGCCGTTGAGGGAATTAAATCCCAAAATGAGTAGCAAGATACTGATGGATGCCGCTAAAACAGGCCTGCGGATAAATATATCGGTAAAACGCATGGCTAATCTCCGTTAAAGCTGTGGCATGTTAGCTGGCGGTGTGAGTGCATCGCTTTGTGTAACGCTAACCTTGCTATTGTTACTTAAACGAAGTTGCCCAGAGGTAACAATATTGTCACCTGCTTTTATCGCACCACTCACGAGCGCGTCGTTACCGTTGCGCTCAAGTACGTCAACATTCACTTGTTTGACTCGCTTAACTGTCTCACCATCTTCAGTTTTATCTTCAATGATAAAAATAGAGTTGCCGTAAAGGGTGAAGGTAATGGCGTTTTGAGGCAGAACAATTTGCTCTGTCATCTCTGGCAGTAGCACTGCGACCCTAGCAAACATACCGCTGCGGAGTTTGGCATCAGTGTTTGGGATTGTGGCTTGTATTTGAATGAGACCACTTTGATAAAATACCGCGGGCTCAATGGCGGAGATAAGTCCTTCAAATGGTGTATCTGGGTAGGCATCTACATATACATGAATGCTTTGACCCTTACTCACTTTTGGTAGTTGGGTTTGTGGAATAGTAAAGCGGATCTTCATGGTAGAGATATCTTCAAGACGCACAATGTCAGTGCCGGCTTGTAAGTATTCACCTAAGTTGACACCACGGATACCCACCAAACCACTAAATGGTGCATCAATCTCGCGGCGCTCAATGGTGGCAGTGAGGCTTTCAATATCAGCCTTTAGAGTGAGGTATTTGGCTTCACTATTATCGAGATCTTGTTTGGATACCGAATTTTGTTTGTAGAGTCGAGAGAGACGCTTAAAGTCAGCTTCTGCTGCGGGGAGTTGTACCATCTTACTTTTTAAGTTTGCCTTTTCTACAGCAGAGTCGAGTTCGATAAGGTTTTGGCCAACTTGTACTTCACTGCCATTTTCAAAGTTGATGTTTGCTACTACTCCAGAGAGTTCATTGGCAATAGTCACTCCTTGATTGGGCTCGACAAAACCAATGGCATCGATCGTTGGCTGCCAATGTTGCGGTGTCACGACCATGGCGGTGATGGGGGAAACGGGCTCGGGCATATTGGCGATAGCATCGGCAATTTTGCCTTTAACCATTAAGTTGAAGCCAATCACTGAGCCAAAGGCCAACATTGCTATGATTAGCATTATCAGGGTCCACTTTTTCATTGTCCTGACGGCTCCTATTTCTGTAAATATGTGGGGGTAAGTATAGCTAGCCAACAGAGATGGCAAGCTTGTTCAATTTCATTGACGTCATATTGCATTTGCCCCCGGCGAATACTTCTGCCTAAGGAGACGGCTGGCTCAAATGCGATGGCAAACAGTACTTTGTCTTGCAGAGGGTGAAAAATCTTAAGTTCACGGCCTTGTTCAAATAGCTCATGTAATTTGCCAAAGGTCTGTCTCTCAAAGCCTTGGTGGGCATCATTATCGATGCCAGGTAGATGAATATACTGTTCATAGCTCAGGTTCGTAGATGTACGCTGGCGACCAAAATTAACAATATTGTGCCAGACGCGTTTAAAGCGATCTTCGATGGAGCCATTGTCTATATCGGCTAAGATACGATCAGCGACTAATCGCAATACATTTTTTCGCAGCTCGCCGATTAACTCATCTTTATCTTTGAAATAGCGATAGATGGTACCAGCTGCGACGCCAGCCTCGCTTGCTATTTGCTGCATAGATAAACCTTGTAATCCCTTAGTTGCAATGATCTTTTCTGTGGCATCAAAAATTAGTTGGCGTTTATCATCCATACTCTTCTCTACTTTGTGAATGAACGTTCATTCAGTATTTTAGCTACATTGATGAAAATCGGCAATCACAAAATCAAAAATGGTTAGATTGGAAGGTGAAGTTGTGGTGGCTTAAAGCATTCACCAGCATGAACAAGTAGCGTTAATATAAAAATGAGCCAATATTTTTGGCATCGAAATAAGAGAGATTCTGGTATGATCACTGGCTGATTTAAATGTGCTTGTTTAGTTTGGTAGTCATCAATTCATGAAGCTCAATCCCGGTCAAAATGATGCCGTACACTATGTTTCTGGTCCCTGCCTTGTATTGGCGGGTGCCGGTAGTGGTAAGACGCGTGTGATCATCAATAAAATCGCATACTTGGTGCAAAAGTGTGGTTATCAGGCTCGCACTATTGCAGCCGTGACCTTTACTAATAAAGCCGCTCGCGAGATGAAAGAGCGTGTGGCGCAGTCTATGGGACGTAAAGAAGCGCGTGGATTGTGGATTTCGACCTTCCATACCTTAGGTCTGGAGATCATAAAGCGTGAATACAAGGTGGTTGGACTCAAACCGGGTTTTTCACTGTTTGATGATCAAGACAGCTTGGCATTGCTCAAAGAGCTGACCGAAGATGAGCTAGATGGCGATAAAGATCTACTGCGTATGTTGATGACGGCTATCTCTAATTGGAAAGGTGATCTGGTCATCCCAGAACAAGCGAGAAAGATAGCTAAAGATGAGCAGGCACAGTTGTTCGCGCTTCTCTACCAGCGTTATGCACAGCACATGAAAGCCTATAATGCGCTGGATTTTGACGATCTAATCCTGATTCCCACGCTGTTACTCAGGCACAATCAAGAGGTGAGGGAACGCTGGCAGAAGCGGATTCAATATCTGCTGGTGGATGAGTATCAAGACACCAACACCAGTCAGTATGAGTTAGTTAAACTGCTGGTGGGTGAGCGTGCACGCTTTACCGTGGTGGGGGATGACGATCAATCGATTTACTCATGGCGCGGCGCTAAGCCTCAAAATTTGGTGCTATTAGGTAAAGATTTTCCCTCACTGAGATTGATTAAGCTGGAGCAGAACTATCGCTCTAGTCAGCGCATATTGCGCGCGGCGAACATTTTGATTGCCAACAACCCTCATGTATATGACAAATCGCTGTTTAGTGAACTAGCTTACGGTGAACCGCTAAGAGTATTAATGGCGGCCAACGAGGAGCAAGAGGCTGAGCGAGTGATTGCTGAGATGATTCGGCATAAGTTTATGGGTAAGACCCAGTATGGTGATTACGCCATCTTGTATCGGGGTAATCATCAGTCTCGCTTGCTTGAACGCTCATTAATGACCAACCGTATTCCCTACAAGTTAAGTGGTGGTACCTCATTTTTTGGTCGTGCAGAGATTAAAGACATCATGGCGTACCTGCGCCTGGTGGTAAACCCCGATGATGACAATGCGTTTTTGCGGGTGGTTAACTTGCCCAAGCGTGGTATTGGTCCTGCGACATTAGAGCGTTTAGGCAACTATGCTAATGAAAAACAGATCTCCATGTTTGAGGCCATTTTTCAATCTGAACTGAACCATCATTTGCCACCAGCGGCGATGGCATCCCTGTATAAGTTTGGTAAGTTTATTGTTGATACGGGTGAAGAGGCTAATCGAGGCGAGCCAGTTGAAGCGGTGAAACATCTGATTCGTAATATCAATTACGAAGACTACCTCTATGAAACCAGTACCAGTGCCAAAGCAGCCGAGATGCGCATGAAAAATATCTCTGAGCTTTATCGTTGGGTAACGGAGATGCTACAAGGGGATGATCTCGATGAGGGGATGACGCTGCCTGAAGTGGTCACGCGTTTGACCTTGCGGGACATGATGGAGCGCAACAGTGAGGATGAAGCCGGCGATCAGGTGCAATTAATGACCTTGCACGCCTCTAAGGGACTGGAGTTTCCTTACGTCTTTATGGTGGGCGTTGAAGAGCGTATCTTGCCGCATCAATCCAGCATTGATGAAGACAATGTCGAGGAGGAGCGCCGCCTCGCGTATGTTGGCATCACGCGAGCGCAAAAAGAGCTATGGTTTATGATCTGTCGTGAACGTCGTCAGTTTGGTGAAGTGATGCGCTGTGAGCCTAGTCGCTTCTTAATGGAACTACCGCAAGATGATCTGATTTGGGAGCATCGTAAACCCGCGCAGACTGAAGAGCAGCGAGTACAATCGGGCAAAAGCAACATTGCTAACTTGCGAGATATGTTTAAGAAATAGAGCATGTTAGATAACCGCTTAGGCGTAACGGTTTGTCTCGTGATGCTTGGGAGGCTCGAGTCTTGTGCTATCTAGCGTTTCACCTAATGCCTGACCTTGACCGAGTGAAAAGCCTAAGCTCGCTAACTGTTGTCGTTGCAGGTCAGTTTTTACCCCATCAACATACAGTTCGAGCTCTAATGCTTGGGCGCTAAGCTGGTGGGCCTTAAGCAGGTTTTTATGCTGAGGATGATTCAAGTGGCTGATGTAGCTTGGATCGAGCTTTAGTCCGCTTAAGGGTAAAAAACTTAAACTGCTTAGGGCACAATGGGCGCTGCCATAGGCGCTGAGCCCAATATTGACGTTGAGTTTTTTTAGCGTATCAAATGCATTAATGTGGCTTTCACTGTCTTGTACAAACGCCTTTTCATCAAAAAAGGCCCAGATGTGATCACTTGGAAAAAAGCTCTGTTTTATTCGATTTTTTAATTTACGCACCGCATGTTTATGCTTGAGATGTTGACTGGAAATATTGAGGTGCACATGGGTGTCGGCATTCATGCTAACACTGAGTTTGTTGTAGTCGTCGTTGAGTTGCTCGATGAGATAAAGGTCGAGTTCTTTAAGTAAGTTACAGTGCTCGGCGATATTCGCCAGCTGTGCCTGTTTAATTTTGCCTAACTGAGTATGTTGCCAATACAGGCGTGGCTCAAGAGCAACCACTTTTTGGGAGTCTAGAGTCATAATGGGAAAGTACTGTAGCGCGAGGGCTTTTTTCTTGAGCGCTTCGCGCAACTCGATCTCTAAGGTGACATCGTGTGCTTGCTGATGACTAGTGCTATCGTCAAATATCACATAGCAACCTTTACCGTTGGACTTAGCTTGATACATAGCTGCATCGGCATCTTTAAGCAGTGACTCGCTGGTGTCGGTATTGTTTTTACCGCTAAAGGCGATGCCAATACTCGCGCCAGAGGTGAAACTCTGATTCGCTAACTGATAGGGAGTGGCTAGCTCTCCTAAAATTCTTTCTGCTACTTCAATGGCATCATGGTTGTTATTAATCGAATCTAACAGAATGACAAACTCATCGCCGCCAATGCGTCCTAAGGTATCGTTTTCTCGGATACAAAGGTTTAATCTGCGCGCCGTTTCAATCAGGAATCGATCCCCTTGGATATGACCTAAGGTATCGTTAATTAATTTGAAACGATCAAGGTCAATAAACAATAGTGCAAACCTGTCTGAGTCATGCCGCCTGACATGTTTAACGGCTTGAGCGAGTCGTTCTAAAAACATGGCGCGATTTGGCAAGCCAGTTAATGTGTCATGACTTGCATCGTGCACCAACTGTTGCTCCACCTTACAACGCTGGGCAATCTCTTTTTCAAGGTCTTGATTTAGTGTGGCTAATGCACGAGTGCGTTCAACGACTTTCTCTTCTAACTGTTCATAGCTTTGCTGCAGTGATTGAGCTGATAGCTTACGTTCGATTGCAGAGGCGATATGCTGTGACACAAAGGTAAGCAGACCGAGATCTTTCTCTTGATAGGTTTGGGAGTCGCTAAAACTATAAATGGTTAACGCTCCCCGAACGACGCCTTGAATAAACAGTGGAACGCCAATCCATTGATAGATAGTTTCTGTGTAGTTGAGCTGTGGTGCTTTGGCGTATAGCAGCTTGTTCTGTATCAGTGATTTGATATCACCACTATCGAGTAATGAAGGACGCTTATGCTTTAAAATATACTCGGTTAAGCCATCAGCTAACGGACGGTTCTGAGGTTGACCAACGTTGAGCTGTGAGACGTAGAAAGGAAACTGCAAGTTGCGCCCTGTGTCATCGAGCAATGCGATATAACAGTTGTTTGCGGGCAGCAGATGACTAATGATTTGATGTAACTCCGCATAGAAAGTGCTGTCATCAAGATCTGCATTCGATAGTTCTGCTATTTCGAAAAGCGACTTCTGCAATTTCTCTGCTCGACGGCGCTCAGTGACTTCTCGTTGCAACTTATCGTAAGCCACGCTGAGCTCTTTAGTTCGGTACTCGATGGCTGCTTCTAGATTGTGCTGATATTGAACGCGTTCAATAACCCCGGCAACATGTTGGCTGATGAAGGTCATCAGCTCCACTTCTATGTCACCATAGCAAATGGCTGGGTTGTAACTTTGAACCGCTAAAACCCCAATGGTTTGCTCACCACTAAAAATGGGCACACCTAACCATTGATGACAAGAGGAACCTCTGCTGACAATTTCGTTATTGGCAATCAGTTGTTCATATTTGTCATTGTCACAAAGGAGCGGGGTCTGATGCTTAAGCACATAACCTGTTAAGCCACTATGTAGGGTTTGAGAGATATCTTCGCTTGGATAGAGCTTGCTGGGGTGTTGATCTTTTTCATCAACGAAAAAGGGCACATCGAGTCTATTGGTTTGCAGGTTCAGGATAGCGATGAAAAAATTGTCAGCGGGCAACAGCTTATTGAGATTATTTTGAATGCCCGCGTAAAATTCGTCAGCGTGCTCAACACGTGCTGCTAGATTTGAGATATCTAACAGAGTATTTTGAATGATTTCTGAACGCTTGTATTTTCGAGCGAGGCTCTTTAAGCGTTTAATCCTTTTAAATAACCGACCAATTTCTCGTGGCGAGTATTGGTTTGTTTTTTCCCTAAACATGGCTCCGCCAATCGCTTAAATTTATTTTTATTGATTAGGTTTGAGGTAATAGCTATTGATAGCATAAAAAAGCACCATCACCAAGTCATAATTTTGACCCCAACACCATCGTAAAAGGCCTAAATCTGTTAAAAGTTGAGCAAACGCATAAAAAAAACCGTAATAGCTATAGACGTGCCGTTAAATAATCCATACTATATGCGGCGCTAACAAGGCAGGCACCCATAGCTCAGCTGGATAGAGCGCACCCCTCCGGAGGGTGAGGCCGAGGGTTCGAATCCTTCTGGGTGCACCAGTTGGGTTTGAGGTTAAGTTAGCAGTAAGAAGATTAAAATCAGTGGTGATTGTAGCTCAGTTGGTAGAGCCCCGGATTGTGATTCCGGTTGTCGTGGGTTCAAGTCCCATCAGTCACCCCACTTCTTCTTAATATTCGGTGATTAGCGCAGCCCGGTAGCGCATCTGGTTTGGGACCAGAGGGTCAGAGGTTCGAATCCTCTATCACCGACCACATTATAAAGTAGCGAGCAATGCTCGGTATTTGTAAGTTAAGTAAGATTAAAGATTTTCGGTGATTAGCGCAGCCCGGTAGCGCATCTGGTTTGGGACCAGAGGGTCAGAGGTTCGAATCCTCTATCACCGACCACTTTCGAAAAGCCTTCTGAGAAATCAGAAGGCTTTTTTCGTTTTAGCATTTTGAATGATTCAGCCAGCTGATCTATTCGATGACTGAGTCTTCTGGTCAGTGGATTTAGGGGCAGCGGATTTAGAGGTAGCGGATTGAGGGGTAGCGGATTGAGGGGTAGCGGGTCAAAGCGTCAGAGATTCGAATCCTCACTCTTTTCATTGCCGACCACTTTCGAAAAGCCTTCTGAGAAATCAGAAGGCTTTTTTCGTTTTAGCATTTTGAATGATTCAGCCAGCTGATCTATTCGATGACTGAGTCTTCTGGTCAGTGGGTTTAGGGGCAGCGGATTTAGAGGTAGCGGATTTAGAGGCAGTGGATTTAGGGGCAGTGGATTTAGGGGCAGTGGATTTAGGGGCAGTGGATTTAGGGGCAGCGGGTCAAAGCGTCAGAGATTCGAATCCTCACGCTTTTCATTGCCGACTACTTTCGAAAGCCTTCTGAGAAATCAGAAGGCTTTTTACGTTTTGGCCCCCACCAATGAGTATCGTAGACAATAAAAAAGCTGCCGTAAGGCAGCCTTTTTATGCTGATAGGTGTTATTGACTACTCAACGGGCTCTGGTGGATAGATAAAGCCCATATAGGCATTGGTCTTCAATGGCTCGAAACGTGCCAGCTGTGGCTGTTCCTGAATCCCTGTGACAATGATTTGGATGTCTAGGCCTCTAGCAACGTTAACCAGTGCGCGACATAATTCACTGCTGTGCTCACTTTCATCATAAAAGGCGAAAGACTGATCCAATTTGACGTAACTCGGTCTGAGAGTTTGCAAGTAGGCCATTGAGCCAAATTGACGCCCAAAGTGGTCAATACCAAAGTGTGCCCCATTGTCTCGAATGATATGGCAAAGTGCTTCGCACGACTCTGGGTCACTGTATACCCCAGCTTCAGGGATATCGAAGACGATACGTTTTGCCCAGCGATGGTTGCGTAAGAAATGATTAAGCCACTCGTGGAACTTCTTGTCACTTAAACTATGGAACGTTAAGTTAATAGCGACAGGCTCATGATTTCTATCAAGTAACCCGCTATCAGCAATAGTTTCGATGAGGCACCGGTCGAGCAGAGAGCCTAAAGATAGTAACTCCACATAAGGCATAAATTGCCCCGCATGGATCTCTTTGCCAGCGATTTCTAATTTACAATAAAGTTCGCGCTGTATTATCTCGTCACGCTCTGTGAGATAAACCGGTTGCCATTTAAATTGAAAGTTCTTGTTTTTGATCGCTGAGCTTAAGTGCTCTCGCCACTGCTCTCTGGTGTAAAGCTGTTTTTCGTTACTTTCAAACCAGTGGAACACCTTATCATCGGCGATAGCTTTTTGTAGTGCATTATCGGTTTGCGCCAAAATCTGTGACACATTCATGTCGTCAGTACGCTGGGCGATACCAATATAAAACTGCTCATTAGGCTTACAACCAGCCTTAGATATCTCCTGATTCACCGTTCTGATAAGTGTATGTAAGTATTTACTGCATACTTCTTGCTCACCACTGGTTATAAGGAAGGCAAACTCATAGGCGGCAATTCGAGCGATAACAGAAGGCGCAATTTCGTCGAGTTGCTCTTTCATTTTTTCAGAGAGTAAGCGAATAGTTTCATCGCGAACTTGGTAGCCATACTTTCCATGAACATCTTCGAGCCAATCAAACTTCGCCATCATTAACGAGCCATTATTGGGCTCACCTAACCAGCTATTGAGACGGCCCATCATATACTGACGATTGGGGAGTGCTGAGACTTGGTCGACAAGGTTTTTCTTTCTTAACTCGGAGACCTCTTCATCTAGGGAGCTAAAAATCTGTTTAAGTTGGTGTGACATGCTATTGAAAGCAGAAACCACTGATTTAAGTTCAGAGGTTTTAGGTAAGGCCATATCTGGTCCGAATTTTCGGTGGGCGATATCTGTGGCATGTTCGGCGATGTCATGTAAGGGTTTAAGGATCCAAGTTAACCCAAAGCGGGCCAGCATGATCGCGATTAAAAAAAGTATCGATATCATGATGATGGCGTTTGTCAGTGAGCGCCATAATTCATGGTAACCAAATCCTGGGTGAGCGGTGATTTCTAAATTCGCCAGCTGAATCCAACCTGAGGTAATAGTGCTCTCTCGTTTGATGGTCTTAAAGAAACCTAAATCAATAAACCACTGCGGTACACCATCAATTTTAAGGTCGTTTTCCCAAACTTGTTGTTTTCCATCGACCAACCAGGTGAGCTTTACTTGCTGATAGTAGCCACCTTCAAAGATGACATTGATCAGGGTTTCAGCACCCACGATATCACCGGCTTCGAGGTCGGGTACTAGCATAATGCCCAGGCTGTTGCTGGTGTTGTTAAGATCCGATTCCATCTGCTTACTTAAGAAACTCTGTGTCTCAGTAAATTGCACATAGGCTAGGCTCATAACGACTACGAGAAACAAGCCGAACAGCAGTGAGTATATCTGTCGAAACAGTGTCATTGTTCTAGCTACTCCAATCTTAATTTGGGCATTCTGAGTCTCTCAACACCCAATCTGTGTTTAAGGTCATTCCATTTTTCAAGACGAGAAGATGAACCTGCCAGTACACCGCGTCCTTTCTCTTTGTTTAACCACAGCTGTCGACCATTAAAACTGTAAACAGGAATGAGATCTTTTCTTTGTGTTGCGGGCTTTATTTGTCGATCTAAGTTGTCCAGTACCAAGGGGATTGAACCTGGTGTTTCATAGTAGGCTAACACCATATGGTATTGATTGACTGAGGTCGCTTTGACCATAGTGATCCGCAACTTCTCATCGGGTATGCCCAGTTGTAGTAGAGTGAAGTATTTAGCGATAGAGAAATCTTCACAATCACCACCATTTACGCCGATAAACTCCATAGGGCTAGCCCAATAATTACTATCACCCCAGAGTTTGATGTCATCGATAAATCGAAAAAGATTGAAAAAATTGTTTACCTTAACAATCTTCTCTTGCTCGCTAAGACCTTTTGACTCTTCAAGCACCTTGAACCAAGCATTAACTCTTTTTCCAGCACGCTCACCATATCTTGCCTCTAATGTAGAGGTGATATGGTTAACGTCGAGTTTTTGAGTCGGAGAAGCGTAAAGGCAAGAGATACCAAAAGTCACTGCCACAATGCTAAAGTGGCAGACCTTTTGATAATGCTTATGCCTGCGGTGTTTAGCGCTCATCTTCCCCGACTTTTAACGACGTATTATTTAACTTCTTCATCTACCGTATAGATATGCCATTTCATATCTGCGGTCGTATCTTCGCCTGTGACTTCTGCTATCACGCGTCTGTTGCGTTTGTGAGCCATCTGCGTATGCGTTGGATCAACCGGTCTGTCATAGCTGTAGCCGATAGCGGTTAATCGATCTGCTTCAATCCCAAAGCGCTCTGATAACGTTGATATTACAGCGTTAGCGCGGTTTTGAGATAGTGCTAAATTGTGATCATAAGAACCCGTTTTACTACAGTGGCCTTCAATGGTCACTTTAGTGTTTGGGTACTCTCGCATAAATGTTGCGATAGTTTCCACCTGATCATAATATTGCGGATCGATATAGTAAGAGTCGTTAGCGAAAAGAATCTTGAGTTCTTGTCGCTCATTAATGGGTTTTATTTTACCGCAGCCATAGTTATCAATGGTTGCTCCCATGACGGTATCGTTGCATCGTTCACGAGCGACAATGACGCCATCTTTATCGTTATCATTGAGATCGAATACTTGGTTGGTTGGTGTGTCCATGTTTACGGTATCACGCATAGAACAACCGCCAATAAGTGCGATACTGAGTATAATTAATAGGGCTTTCATTATTTTACTCCCCCTTCATAGTCACGCTCACCTTGCCAAACGTCTGGGCGTGTCACTCGAAGTGATTCCAATAGTCTTCCTGTAGCATTTAAGATACGGTACTCAGCGATGATTTCATCGTATTCCGCTTCTAGATAATCTTTTCGTGCCTCAAACAGCTCGTTCTCGGTATCCAATAAATCGAGTAGAGTGCGTTGGCCAAGATTAAACTGCTGGCTATAGGCGACTTGGGTATCTTTTGCCGCCACAACATGGTCTCGGATATACATTTTTTGAGGCTCTAATAGTTCATAGGCATTCCAAGCGAGGTTAACCCCCTCGATCACTTGGCGATAAGCACGCTGACGGATCTCTTTCGCTTCACCGACTTTATAAGCGGCTTCTTTTTCTCGGGCGAGATCTTTACCGCCAGCAAACAAGTTGTACTTAACCCGCACCATCGCGACGAGATCATTGCTGTGACCACCAACATTTTGCGATGCGAATGCAGAGTAGCCGTCTTCACCGTCTAAGTTGTCGTTCCAATTGCCGCCAAGCTCTAACGAAAGCTTAGGGTAGTAGTTTGACTGGGCGGATGAACGCTCATTTTCTGCTGCAGAAATATCACTAGCCGCTGACTTAAGGATTGGATGACTCTCTTGTGCAACCTTGAGGCTATTGTTGAGATCTGTTGGCAACATATCGTCATCAGGCACTGGTACTATTAAATTTTCAGGCGCTTTTTCTACAATGCGCATAAATTGTGCTTTGGCATCATAGAAATTATTCTTAGCTGAAATCACATTAGCGTTGGCACGCGCAAGACGACCAGTAATTTGCGATAAATCAGCAATCGAACCTAGCCCTGAGTCAGTGCGTTGTTTAATCTGTTCGTAAATATCTTTATGGCTTTGCAGGTTTTTTTCTGCAAGTGTAAGTACTTGCTCACTGCGGATATAGTTGACGTAGACTTTAGCCACATCTAACGCCATATCTTCGGCAGCAGCAAACAGTGCCCATTGATCGGCGCTTGCTTCAAAGCTGTAGCGGTCAACTTCACTTGAGGTGTAGAAGCCATCAAATAACATCTGCTTGATGCTAAAGCCAACTTCACCACGCATCAACTCGATAACACCTTCATCGTCCACGTCGCCCTGACCTGCTTTACGACGGCTCGATGGGCTATTGGTTTGTTCCCAGCCATACCCACCGCTAATATCGACAGTAGGCATATAGCCAGCGATAGCTTGATTGACTTGTTCTTCACGTGCTTTAAATCGATTAAAGGCAATGCGGATATCGGGATTGGTATCCAGCGTATGCGCTACAGCTTGTTCAAGCGTTTGGCTTGCGGCCATACCTGGTATCAACATCGCACTAATCGCTAGCGCCATGGCGCTTCGCTTTAGGTGATGTACAGTTTGCTTTCTCATTAGGTTAACCCCCCTGGTTATTTGTTGTGAACTTAACGTTCACGCAGGGCAGAATCTCTTGCCCTCAAAATTGGATTAAGTATGTACTCAAGAACTGATCTTTGCCCAGTTATTACGTCAACCGAGGTCAACATGCCTGGAATAATAGGCATCTGGGTTCCATCGTCTTTCGTTAAACTTGATAGTTCAGTTCTAACCCTTACAAGATAGAAACTGTTTCCCTCTTCATCCTGTGTTGTATCGGCACTAATGTGCTCTACAACGCCATTCAAGCCACCATAACGGGTGAAGTCATAAGCGGTAACTTTGACAATGGCGGGTAAGCCAGGATGTAAAAATGCGATATCTTTTGGAACAATTTTGGTTTCAATCAGTAGCTGATCTTCTGACGGTACAATCTCGATGATGTCTATACCGGGTTGCACCACGCCGCCGAGCGTATTGATGTGGACGGTTTTAATTGTGCCATTGACTGGCGAAACGATTTCCGCCTTGCTCACTTTATCTTGAGCACCAACTTGTGCCTCGGTCATACGTGACAAACGGGTTTGCATGTCATTGAGTTGCGTGCGAGTCTCTGCGGTAAAGACGAATACCGCCTCACGACGCTTTAAAATCGCCTCATCTTGAGAGGCTTTTACTTTTGGTCGCAATAAGCGGACCGACGCGAGTTCGCCACGTATATCATTCACGATACGTTCAAGTTTGAGTAACTCGACCTCCGGTACAATGCCTTTGTCTGCTAAGGGGCGCGTAAGCTCCAATTCTCGCGTGACCAGTTGGAAACTCGTGGTGAGTGTACTGATTTTAGACGCGAGCTCTTGGGTTTCTTGCTGTTTCTGCTGTATCTGCCTTGCAAGAATTTCTAATTGATTACTGAGATTGTCGAGTCTACCTTCATACTCTTCTGTTTGTCGGCGTACTAAATCAGGCTCTGTTTCAACTAACTCTTGTGTAAATTGCAGTGGTTGCTTGACTACTTTGACCTGCTCTCGCCAGTCAGAAGCCATATCGGAAATGGTGATGCTGTTAAGCTCGGTACGCAGACGCAATACATTAGCTTGTAGACTGTAGACTTCTTGTTCTTGCTGGGCGAAATCGGAGCGAAAACGGGTATCATCAATGCGCACGAGTGGTTGACCTTTTGTGACCACCATCCCCTCTTGTACATAGAGGTCCTGCATAATGCCGCCATCTAAGCTTTGAATTACTTGAATTTGAGAGGAGGGGATCACTTTTCCCATTCCTGTAGTGACTTGATCAAGCTCAGCAAAATAGGCCCAAAGTAAAAAGCATAGCGCTAATGCAGAGAGTGCCCAAATGATCAATCTATGGCTTGTTGGTGCATCAGTCATCATCGCACCATACACGTCATCGACCATTTCTAGTTCATGGGTAGTTAGGTGCTTACTCACTCTTCGGCCCTCCCGCTAATAACCCTTTGGAGAGCTGATTAAGAACGGTTTCTTTAGGGCCGTCAGCGACAATATGCCCACGATCTAACACAATTATGCGATCCACTAAGTTAAGTAAGTGCATCTTATGGGTGATCAGTAAAAGTGTTCTTTCTTTTGTGACATTTTGCATGGCACGAATAAACTGTTTTTCAGCACGTGCATCTAAACTAGCGGTAGGCTCATCCATTAACAATACTGGCGGATCATTCAGTGTTGCTCGTGCAAGGGCGATGGTTTGTCGCTGACCACGAGATAACGATTGACCGCCTTCGCCCACTTGTTGATCTAAGCCTTCGGTTTCTATGTCTGTAAACTGATTAACCCCCGAAAGCTGAACCGCTCGAATAAGTTGATGTTCAGTCACCTGGCGTGTACCAAATAGAATATTGTCCCGAATTGTGCCGTGAAATAGGGTGATATCTTGAGGTAAGTAACCAAAGTTTCTGCGTAAATCAGTAGGGTGGATTTGCGCCGAATCTAACCCATCATAGCGTAAGCTACCTTTAGAGGGTTGATAGAGACCCACTAATAGTTTTGCGAGGGTACTTTTACCTGAACCGTTACGACCAATAATTGCAACGCGCTCACCAGGGGTGATAGAGACGGACATAGGGTGCAATACGGGGCGCTCTGAACCTGGGTAGTTAAAGCTAATGTGATCCGCATTGATTTGTCCTTGCAGACGTTGTTTACTGACAAGATGACCTTTGTTTTCAAACTCATCTTCTTGCGTCATTATTTGATCTAACTGTCGTAGCGCGCTAGCGGTATGGTTGCCGCGAGTCATTAATCCAGCCAGCTGAGCCATAGGAGAGATTGCACGGCTAGAGAGGATCACCGCCGCGATAATGCCACCCATAGAGATAGCGTTGTCAGCAACACGGTACACACCAAGTATCACCACACATACGACTGACAGTTGCACTGTAAAGTTAGCAACATTCGTGACTGAGGTGGAGATCTTCTTGGCTTTTAATTGCCAATTGGCCGTGTGCCCAATCATCTGTTGCCAGCTTTTTTGCACTAAACCTTCAGCGCCACTGGATTTTATTGACTCAAGCGATGCGAGAGATTCGATAAGATGACCATGTTTTAAACTGGCAAACTTATTACTCTCCTCGATAGCAGCCTTTAAACGTGGCTGCATAATGAGCGTGTAAATAATAATGATTGCACCGCCAATGAGGGGGATTAATGCAAGGTCGCCTGCCACAATATAAATGACGATGACAAAGAATATCGCAAAGGGCAGATCGACTAATGTGGTTATCGTTGCCGAGGTCAAAATCTCTCGAATACTATCGAATTCCCCCAGTTGTCTTGCCATGCCACCAACACTAGGAGAGCGCTTTTCAAGTGGGATACCTATCGCCTTAGCAAACAACCGAGATGAGACAATGATGTCAACTTTTTTACCGGCAACATCAATTAAGTAGGCCCTAAGCTGCCGCATCACTAAGTCAAAAATGTAAGCGATACCTGCACCGATAGCGAGTACCCATAAGGACTCGAAAGCGAGGTTAGGCACCACTTTATCATAGACATTCATGATGAATAATGGGGAGACTAGTGCAAAGAGATTGACCAGAACCGATGCGATCAGGGCGTCACGATAAATGGGGGCGGAGTCTTTAAGCGTTTGCACCAGCCAGTGGCCATTATTGTCATGAAGGTGCAGGTCAAAGCCCATGTCACCGCGGTATTGCTGTTTAACCAGAAACAGATAACCCACATAAATTGCTTCAAGCTCTTCGATAGAGAGCTGTTCTTCTCCGCCAGTTTCAGGCAGTTGAATGACAGCTTTATCATTATCAATATCGATTTCCCGCAATAAGCAGGCTTTTTTGTCTTTAAGTAACAAAATACAAGGCAAAAAAATCGGTGAGACTTGATCTAGGCCTTTGCGGGTGAGTTTTGCTGCAAGTCCGGCACGTCCAGCGGCTTGTGGTAACAGTTCTGGTGTTAATACACTGCCAGACAGCGGTAGCCCTGCGGCTAATGACTCGCTAGAGCAGGGGCTGCCGAAGTATTCGGTTAATAACACTAAACTGTCTAACAAGGGATCGACAGTCACTCTTTGGGAGGCTGAAACTGTCCATTGTTCAGTTTTTGGAGACGCTGATGCTTGCACCTTAAAAACTTATCCTTAAGATTTTATTAATATTTATAGTAAAACAATTATAGAAGTAATACGTTCACATAACAAAAGTAATAATCGCACTAGCTAACTCTGGCGTTCACTAGTGCGATTATGTTTGTGTAGCGATTACGGCAATAAATGCAATATTTGGTCATCATCCTGGTGATTAGGTGCTGACAATCCCGCTTTAGCAGCATTAACCTCTGGATTATCAATAATCAAGGCTCCATCACCATTAGTGCCGAGCAAGCCATTAATAATCTCACCTTCGCTATTACCGAACGCTTTACTTAAATCAACACCGTCTAAAACTATGTGCTGTTCATAAACACCATCCAAATCAGCATCGATATCTATCGTTGTTGATGGCGTATTCGTCGAATTATCAACAGTAAAGTGTAGATATTGAGATAGGTTACCGCCGTTTTCATTGGTGAGAAGATCACTTAGGTCTAGCTTATCTTGATTGATATCGAAATCGGTAATGTGATCAGTACCAGACTCACCTTGCTGCCACACGAAGGTGTCTGCATCAGTACCACCCGTTAAGGTATCGTCACCTAATCCACCGATAAGGGTGTCAGACCCAGAACCACCAATAAGCTCGTCCAGACCACTTCCGCCTATTAATAGGTCATCACCACTACCGCCATGAAGCTCGTCATTACCACCTTGGCCGAAGAGAATATCATCCCCTCGGTTACCGGCGAGAATATCGTCACCATCATCACTACGTGATGTGTCAAACAGTGATGGATTTGCTGACACATACTCGTGAACATCTTGAATAGAAACGTCAGCCGGATTTGCACCAGTTTGTTGCGCAACAAATTTTTGCAGTGCAGCGTAGCCTTGTCCCTCGATGCCATCAAATGCCACTATGTCACCGAAGATGATATCATCACCTACACCAGAGTTGACGGTATCGTCACCTTGCAGTAACAGCTGCTTGGAGCCAAGAATGATACTGGCTAAGTCGCTGACATTAATATTCGTGGCGACGTTACCATCTGAGTCATAAGGGGTAAGCTTGTTCAGACTTATGCCACTGCCAATGCCGATAGCTTCTACATTAGACAGGGTGTTAAGCACCTGGAAGGCTGCTAGGGCTTCAGACTCAGCGTTGACGTCTGTGCCATTGCCGTTACTGTATCCAGATGCGATCTTAGCCACATAGTAGTCGCCGTTTTCATCCACTCTTATCGTACCAATCTGGCTACTTTGCATGGAACTATTTGTATAGCCCGACCAATAATTAATATTACCGTATTCATCGACAATGACTTTGCCTTTGTGAATAAGCTCTTTGCCAGGGACATAATTGTCGAGAAGATCAGACAGATGTTTGTCGTCATTAGATTTCCAATTGTCTGTGTAATATACCCAAACATCTTCAGGAGAGGCGTCAACATTGTAGTTGTTTGTTTCACCGTCTGTGATGAAGTAGGTCAGGTTAGTGCCGGTATTTGATGCTGCTGAACCATTGTTAAACCAATCGATGACAGTTTCAAAGGCTGCCTCGTAGTTGGTTCTACCATCATCATCTATGCTATCTAATACATTTGAGAGTTTGGTGATGGCATCAACGTCAGCAAGATCTACCGCAATATTGGCTTTGGTACCGCTATCAAAGTCTACCAATAAAATATTGACTGTTCCCGACGTTGCACCGCCAACACTGGCTTTAAGTGTATTAAATACTTGTAGTAACTGCTCTTTTGCTGTATCAATTTTTGCAGAGCCCATGCTGCCTGATGAATCTAGAATGAAGGCGATATTGTAGTTTTCGCCCTGTACAACCTGTATTCCCGTCGTGTCGCTGACGATAATGTCATTGTCAATACCGCCGTTAATTGTATTGTCGCCATCAGTGCCGTTTGTTTGAATGTAATCGCGCACTACAACCTGAGGTGTAACAGCAAAATGACCTTCTGCACTATCGCCATCTGAATCTGTTGCGAGGAGGTTAAAGTCCAACTGCCCATCTGCCGTATTTTCTATCGCCTTATATTGGTAGAACTCCCATTGCCCAGTGCTCGGTGTAAATTCAACCTTGAAGATCAATTCGCCCGAGTCAGTTTGTCCCAATAGTGTATTGCCCAATAGGGAAGTCGTAATACTTTGTCCATCAGCAGTATATAAACCTTGCTCTTCTGATCCTGCGAACACGAGCGAACCTCGTCCATCGGCGCCCCAATCTACATCAGTCGTACCTGTTGCGTATCCGATGGCAATATCATCAGTGCCCAAAAACTCTATGGATTTAATTGCTAAATCACTATTGTCACCGTGTGCCGCGTTAAAGCCATTATCAGTAGCTTTGATGACCATTTGATCAAAGCCACCTTGTAACACTTCAAAAATAGCGGCGTAGTTACCATTATTTGCATCAGAGCTGAATGACTGTGCAGTGATTAGCTGGCCATCTCGATAAAACTCAACGATCCCCACCTCCAGCTCTCCACCAAACATAGCTGAAAACTCAATATTAACGCCGTAGGCGAGTGTGCCAGGATCTAACGTAACGACAATCTCTTCAGAGGCTTCAGTACCATCGGCAAATTTACGGAAATCTATCTCTCCATCAATTTGGTGATAAGGCGCGTCTGCACTTTTAACACCAATTCCACTGCCATTACCAAACACAGAGGCTGCCGTTAATGATGAATCTGTGGCAGAGGTGAAACCTCTCGCTGTGATAGTGAAACCATCAAAATCTAGGTCACTACTGCTACCCCGACTATTTGTGAGGGAGAAACTGCCAACTAATGCATCAGGGATGTCGGTATCTGATACAGCTACAGTGGCAGCATCAGCGATTTCTGGAGCATCATCTGCTACCTGAACAGTCATGCTAGATGTAGCGCTATTGCCTTGTGCATCAACAGCAATCACATCAATACCACTAATGACTAAGTTTTCTGCGCTAACATTGTGAGGGAAGGTATCTAAGAGCTCTACTGTTACCGACACGCTGCCTTCTTCACCACTCTCAATACGGCCGCCATTTAGAGTTAGGCTGATAGCCTCTTTCCCCATAAAAGTGCCGATTAACTGGCCATTGTCATTAAATGACCATTTAATGTTTGCGTTAACACCAGATATTTGGATGTTATCTGTGTTGCCAAACTGGAATGAAGTAATAGATTCACTGCCAGACTTAAAGCGTAATTGCTGGGAGTCAGCATCGGAACCATTACTGTAAAGATCGCCTTCACTGAGCAAGGACATAGCACCAGTTGTCAACGCTGTTGGCGATGTCGGTGTGTTTGTGCCTGGAGCATTGAGGTCAACATGAATAGAACCGTTTGCGCTGTCGCCATCGCTATCTGTTACCGTCACATTGAAATCAAGATCGACATCCGTCGTCTCAGTAACGATGTTTTGTGCTGAGGTGCCAGTAAATTGGAAATTCGCATGGTTGCCTTGTGCACTCGTGGACACCTCTATGTAACTAATTTCACCCAAGTTACTGATCACTTGACCACTAGTGATATCACCTTCACCCAGCAGGTTTCCGTTTGCATCATAGGCTTTAAAGTGAGCGTAAGTCGCTCCCTCAAACTGAATCGATGCGGAGGCGACATTATCGGCATAGTCTACGATTAGCGCTTCGCCTTGGTCTACCCAAGCGTTCTGTACACCAAACCCATTGGTATTACCGTTGACTGTGCTAGAGACTAAACCAGAAGTTGATGTAAGCGTGAAGATCATCTCATGGGTTGGATCTACATCACTGATATCGTTGTTTATAATGTAATTAGTTCCATCGAATGTGACATAAGCTGCTGGAGTGTTACCTCCTTTACCACCGCTCATATCTGCAACGGTAATCGTTTCTACTTGGTCAATTGGGCGTACGACATCAAGCTGATAGCTGTCGCTATTTGGATCTATCGATAAGGTAAATATTATGGATTGACCGCTATTATCAGGATCATAAGCCGAAGGTGTAGCACTGGTATCAGAATACGCGATTAAGATACTTGGGTTGCTTGGATCGACATAATAGAAGACGGTTAACCCTCCCGCAGTAATTCCTGAATTTGAGAATGTGCCACCACCGGAAATATTGCTCGACAGATCTGCGCTATAGTTTTGATCTGCACCATCGACGTTAATAACACCTTCATACTGACCCACCGCATTATTGCCAACAAGATCCTGTGGCGTTAGGTCTACACCATCATCGACCACTTTAACCGAGACAGTGCCTGTTGCTGTAGCACCAGATGCATCAGTTGCAATTACAGTGATGCCATCAATCGTAAGTTCATCAACAGATACATTGTGAGACAGGTTATCAAGCAAGGTTACTGAAACAGTTACCGATCCAGTTGTGCCTGCTGATATTGAGTTGCCAGTTAAAGATAACTGCAGTACGGCTGTGTTGCCGATACTACCAATTAGATTGCCTGATGAATCTAATGACCAAGTGAGGTTGCCATCTAAACCATCTACAGTAATCTCGTTTAAGTTTGTAAATGCAAATGCCGTAACATCATGTGCACCCGCAGTGAAACTAAGGCCTGCAATGTCACTATCTGTCGCAGTACCTAGGGTGTTGGCATCATCGACCGTCAAGTCGACATTGCTGCCGCCTGAGACTTGAATGACTGTGTGTGTCGAAATGGTGTCGGCGGTAAATGGGTTACCGGCGTCATCAGTACCGGAGACCGTCGCAGTGAACGTGGTATCCAGTGCCAAA
>NZ_MCBT01000014.1:0-975 GCF_001735525.1 Shewanella colwelliana | reverse complement strand
TCAGCCCTTGGATCATGGCTTGTGAGTTGTCAGCGGTGTAAGTCCAATGACCGTTTGAGTCAATCGATAGTGTGCCGAATTGACCTTGTAGTGCGGAGGCTTGGAACTGATTTTGCCCTGAATCGGGATCAATTAAATTAAGTTGTCCATCGATATGTAGCTGTCCTGAGTCGACATCTTTATCTTCTGTTAATGATGCACTCGATACGCCGTTGATTTTGGCTATTTCATCGGTACCGTGGATGGCGATAGTGACTATTTGGCTCACGGGGAGACCAGAGCTATCTGTTGCTGTAACTCTGAAAGTTTCTGTCGCAACCTCTCCAGCACGGAGCGCGAGAGTATTAGGGGAATTATTATCTAATTGGTAGACCCAAGCACCGCTATTTTGATCTATGGTTAGGTGTCCGTATTGCCCTAGTGTTTGCGGTACTGCCCAGCTAACACTGTCACCGTGGTCTGGATCTGTGGCAACGAGTTTACCTGTGACGGTATCGACATTACCCATTTCGTTCAAGCTAGCATTGTGCAGCCCTGAAATCGTCGGAAGATCATTGCTCCCATCTACTTCAACACTCACCACCGTATTGACTTTGTTTCCTTGAGCATCTGTAGCGGTGATAACAAATTGCTCGGTATGTTGCTCGCCTTCCGATAGTGCATTGGTTTGGGTTGAATGGTTATTTAAATGATAATGCCACTGTCCAGTGCTTGCATCTAAAACAAGGTCACCATACTGCCCTTGTGTGTGTTCAACCGTCCAAGTAACCGTGTCACTATCTGAACCATGGGCATGAAGTTGTCCATTGACGCTGTCTACAATATTATTTTCTTTAACTTGTTGAATTTGTTCTTGACTATCGACTTGTAACGGCTTTTCATCAGTGCCAGTGCCAGTGCCAGTGCCAGTGCCAGTGCCAGTGCCAGTGCCAGTGCCAGTGCCAGTGCCAGTGCCAGTGCCAGTGCCAGTGCCAG